>JALNXT010000058.1 GCA_023230245.1 Candidatus Cloacimonadota bacterium | reverse complement strand
TTGGTAGCATTAATCATTTCGCAAATCTGTACGGCATTTGTCCAATCGTCATTCATAGAGCGGTAAATGTAGTACCCGCCTACTCCCGTTTCAGATTGAGTTGCCCATTGTACCGTTACATAGTTTTCCACGGTTAGGACTGCGGTGAAAGAGCTTAGTTCAACTGGCAGTACCTCATCGCCTTCTAGAGGATTACCCAAGGCAGTAGCAGTCTGATAGATTGTATAAACTCCGCTGCCGTTATACTCATATACCCTGTACCAATAAGCAGTATGGCTATTCAGATCGGATACAGTGACAGAACTACCTGCTCCATTGAAAACAACCTGCTGTCCAGCATTGTTCCAACTATTGTCAGCAGTAGGATCATCTCCGTTTATTGGGTCAATAAAGCTGTTGGAAGTATTCATTACAACAATGCGTTTAGCTCCATTGCCATTATTCCATAGCACAGTCTGAGATGTAGGCGAGACCGGAGTAGTGTTGATACTGATTGCTTGACTATTAGGCACTGAATACAGATTAGTGTAACCACTTACCCAAGGACTTGCAGGGAAATTGACTAAAGTGCCATTTTTATTGCTGGGGCTAACGTCATCTGCGGTTGTGCCAACAGTTTCATCAAAATTCCAAAGACCCAGCAGACCTGTTTCATTTCCCGCCAGCTTCTTGTACATATCAGATTTCACCTGTGCTGCGCTCTTAGCGTAATTCCAGTAACGGAATTCATCCATTAAACCCTGAAAACCCCGAGGATCTGTTGGAGGTAGATAAGCACCAAATAAATCGATATGAGTATGGGCTGCGCCTTGATTATAAACTAACTTGGCAAAAGTAGGGGCGTTGTTTGCTGCGGCTTGCGTTCCATTCACATAGACTTTAATGCTTTTCTGTCCTGCGGCAAAATTCACTGTAACCGCTACATAATACCAATTACCATTGCTTACGGTTGCAGCAGCAGTTAAAGCCGCTTGCGCTCCATCAGTGTTTATACTTCTGGCGTAACCTGTTAGGCTCCCATTTGCATTGATTTCCATAGCAAAGGCAGTTACCCCGGGATCTGAATTTCCTACGTGGAAAACACGGCTGACAGTGCCGACATTAGATGGTCTGATCCAGCCTTCCCAAGTGAAACCGCTTAAGCCGTTAAAGATGGGGTTGAATTGGTTAGCTCCTATGTTTACGTAGTCTGGGTTGGGAGCTGCGCTACCAAATTGGAGGGCATTCGCTGCCCAAGTAGTACTGGCTATTATTAGAAGCAGTACGAAAAATATGACGCCTTTGTGACTCATGATTCCTCCATTAGAATACATAGATATCTTTTCATTAACTTCACATCTTCAATCCCCACAGGGAATCTCAGATGAATTACAGTTTAATCAACTTACTCTCTTTGTCAAGGAAAGAATTGTTTCAGGCATTCCCCCATTTTTTTAAAGTCAGTCTGATTTTCAATTGCCTCGGTAATATAGCATGTCATCTGGTGATTGTCTGCGTGCTGAATAGTTATTGAAAGGAGAAAGATTCCACGAAAATACCCAAGCTTCGTTGCCTTTAACCCTTGCTTACTTGTCCGAAGCCAATCTAAACCAGAGCTGAAGCGGTGTTGATCGGGTGTTATCCCGATGAGATCCCGATCAGATCCCGATGAACCCCCTTTCGGACAAGCAAGCAGGATACATCACCAAGGCTGATCCAGGGATAGGCAAGGCTGTCAATTTTGACTTCCAATTCCGCCGCGACCAGCTCCGTAAAAAGCCCAACCAGCTATCACAAAGCGGAATTGTGAGTTAAAAGTAATACCACCAGGAAATGCTTTGTCTTATTCTTTTAACTCAGAAATCGGCGAATACGAAACAAGAGATACTTTAATCGAAGGTATTGGCGCCGATTTCTAAGTCAAAAAATTTCTCCCGATATGGGAAAAAGCGGTAGGCGCAAGATTTTGTTTGACAATCTTGCAAGTACTGAAATTTGTATTCTGTAGCAGTAAGGTATGTTTTGAGGAGTTTTGCAGCCGAATCTGCACAAAAGGATATTAGTATGGATCAGGATTTCGGCAAGCTGGATGCTATCTTAGCTTCGTATCGGGGCAAGAAAGGCATTCTAATTCCCATGTTACAAGAAGTTCAATACGCATTGGGCTATCTATCCCGGGATTGCATGAGGTATGTAGCAAAGGCGATGCAAATCCCCGCTGCTGATATTTATGGAGTTGCCACCTTTTACTCTATCTTTCGCTTAAAACCTCAAGGCAAGCATATTGTGCGCATTTGCAAGGGAACTGCCTGCCACGTCTCTGATGCGGATGAAATTAAAGCCGCTTTGGTAGATGCATTGAAACTTCCCAAGGATGAAAACACTACCTCCGATATGATGTTTACGCTTGTGGAAGTTGCCTGTTTGGGCTGTTGCAGCTTGGCACCGGTGATCATGATCGATGATATGACCTTTGGCACGCTTGTGCCGGAAGCTATACCGGATATTCTGGATAGATTCAGGTTTTAGGAGTAATGATGAGCGAAATTACGGTAAAAGTAGGACTGGCAAGTTGTGGTGTAGCAGCAGGAGCGATGGATGTTTATCGCACTCTGGAAGAGCATCTCGCAGCTTCGCCCAAGCCTGTGAAGCTAATGCGAACTGCCTGTATCGGAATGTGTTTTGAAGAACCGATTGTGGAATTCAGTGGTTCTCCGCTGGGGCAAATGCATATTGGAAAAGCAGACTCGACAAGTATTATAAAAATAATGGACGATTATATAGCTGGAATTCCTCCCCAAACCAATGTGATTCTATCTGAAAAACTGGAGGGCAAGCACAACGATTTGCTGGCAAACCAACAGCGTATTGTGCTGCGTAACTGTGGTGTGATAGATCCTAAAAGCCTTTCGGATTACGAGGCTTTGGGAGGCTACAAAGCGCTAAAGAAATCTTTACAAATGGACAAAGCCGAAATCATAGATATCGTAAAGGCTTCCGGATTGCGCGGACGTGGCGGAGCAGGCTTTTCCACCGGTTTAAAATGGAGCTTTGCGGCAAAAGCAGTCTCAGATAAAAAGTACGTGGTGTGTAATGCTGACGAAGGTGATCCCGGAGCGTTTATGGATCGTAGTACCCTGGAAGGCGACCCACACAACGTTATCGAAGGCATGATTATTGGTGCTTACGCAATGGGTGCCGATGAGGGCTATATCTACTGCCGTGCCGAATACCCAATGGCGATTGAACACCTTAAGATAGCTATCGCCGCAGCAGAGGCAAAGGGCTATCTAGGCAAAAATATTATGGGCACTTCCTTCAGTTTCGACCTACACATCAAGGAAGGTGCAGGAGCATTTGTCTGCGGAGAAGAAACAGCGTTGATGCAATCTATCGAAGGCAAGCGTGGCATGCCTACCATTCGTCCTCCCTTTCCGGCGGAAAGTGGACTTTGGGGCAAGCCAACCAATATTAATAATGTGGAAACCTGGGCAAATATCCCGTGGATTATGATCAATGGTGCTGAAGCTTTTCAGGCTTTTGGCACAGAGAAATCGCCCGGAACAAAGGTGTTTGCGCTGGCGGGGAAAATTGCCAAAGGCGGGCTGATTGAAGTGCCGATGGGCATTCCTATCAAGGATATCATCTACAAGGTTGGCGGTGGCATGAAAACCGAAAAGCCCTTCAAAGCGGTGCAGATGGGTGGTCCCTCCGGGGGTTGTATTCCCGCAGCTTTGCTGGATACAATAGTGGATTATGATTCCATCACTGCCACGGGAGCCATCATGGGTTCCGGCGGTATGGTGGTGATGGATACCGGCACCTGCATGGTGGATGTAGCACGCTTTTTCCTTAATTTCACTCAAAACGAATCCTGCGGGAAATGTACTTTTTGCCGCATCGGTACCAAGCGCATGCTGGAAATCCTTACCCGTATTACGGAAGGCAAAGGCAAACTGGAAGATATCGATGCTCTTCAGGAACTGGCAGAGAATATTATCAAAGGCTCTCTGTGTGGGCTGGGGCAAACTGCTCCCAATCCCGTGCTTACTACCCTGCGCTATTTCAAAGATGAGTACATCGCTCATATCGTGGATAAACGTTGTCCTGCGGGTGTATGTACTGCTCTGATAACTTACAAGATCGATGCGGATAAATGCATAGGATGCACCGCTTGTGCGCGTAAATGCCCCGTTTCCTGCATTGCTGGAACTGTGAAAAATGTTCACGTGATAGACCAAAGCAAGTGCATCAAGTGTGGTGCCTGCCTGAAAGCCTGTAAATTCGACGCGGTTATCAAGGCTTAGGAGAAGAGAGAAATGATAGAAGTAACCTTAAACGGAAAGACTATAAAAAGCGAAGCTGGAATAACTATCCTTGAGCTTGCCAAGCGTAACGGCATAGATATACCAACCCTTTGCCACGATAAAGAATTAAACCCTTATGGCTCATGCTGGGTCTGCGCTGTGGAAGTAGTGGGACGGCGTGGCTTCGTTACCTCCTGCGGGACAGTTATTAGCACCGGTATGGTGATTAATACAGATTCTGAAGCCATTCGCAAAGCCCGCAAGATGGCACTGGAACTTTTGATTTCAGATCACTATGCGGATTGCGTTGCACCTTGCACTGTTGCCTGCCCGGATCATGTGGATATTCAAACTTATGTTTCCCTCATTGCCAATGGACAGTACCATGAAGCGGTGAAAGTGATAAAAGAAACCCTGCCTCTGCCTCTATCCATTGGGCGTGTATGCCCTGCTTTTTGTGAAAAAGAATGCCGCCGCCAGATTGTGGAAGAGCCTGTTGCCATCCGTCAGCTTAAGCGTTATGCGGCAGATGAAGATTTGGGCGATGTGTGGAACTATGTTCCCGAAAAACTGCCTCCTAAAGGTAAGAAGATTGCCATAATAGGTGCTGGTCCAAGCGGGCTAACCTGCGGTTATTACTTAACTAATCAAGGCTACGAAGTGCAGGTCTTTGAAGCCGCACCCGCAGCAGGTGGTTGGCTACGTTATGGTATCCCTGAGTATCGTTTACCCAAGGATACGCTGGATGCCGAAATTGCGTTAATGTGCAGCAATGGTATGCAGATAGAGTATAACACCGAGCTTGGCAAAGATGTCTTTATGCAGGATTTGGCAGCTAATTATGATGCCGTATATCTGGCTATTGGAGCGCAGAAAGCGGTTCCCATGCCTGTTTCTGGCAGTGATCTGAAAGGTTGTCTGCTGGGTGTGGATTTCCTGAAGGCTCATGCCATGGGGAATGCGCCCGAGCTTGGTGAACGAGTGGCAATCGTAGGTGGAGGTAATACCGCTATAGATTGTGCCCGTACCTCTTTGCGCAAGGGTTGCGAGGTTAGCCTTATATACCGCCGTACCAAAGAAGAAATGCCTGCGGAAGCCTTTGAAATTGAGGCTGCCGAGCATGAAGGGGTGAAGTTCTATTACCTCAGTAATCCTGTCGAGTATATCGGCGAAAACGGCTGCCTTCAGAAGGTTAAGATAGAGAAGATGCGTCTTGGAGATGCTGATGCCAGCGGACGCAGACGCCCTGAGCCTACCGGAGAGTTCTTCGAGCTTCCCTTCGATAGCATTATTGCTGCCATCTCTCAGGTTCCCGAAGTTGCGCTTTTTGCCGATGAGGTAAACCAAATTGAAGGCAAAATATTGCCTCTTTCACGCTGGCAGACAGCTATTGTGGACGAGGCTACGATGTATTCTGGGCTAGGCAATGTGTTTGCCGGTGGAGATTTCCGCAGAGGTGCAGCTACAGCTATAGAAGCCATTGCCGATGGTAGAATGGCAGCAGTGGCTATAGCTAAGTATCTGGAAACCGGCGAGATTAGCGCAGAATTGGCTCCTTTTAACTCCAGAAAAGCCACGAGTCTCGAAGATGTAAGCCCTGAAGAATACTCTATCTTCGAGAAAGCAAAACGCTTGCTGATGCCCGAAATCCCCGTTGAAGAAGCGGCAAGTAGCTTCAAGGAAGTGGAGCTTGGCTTTAGCGAAGAAGCTGCCATTGCCGAAGCAAACCGCTGTCTGGAATGTGGCTGCCAGGTAAACGAAACCTGTTCCCTGCGTGAATATTGCACCGATTATCAGGTGAATGCTGCCCACTTCATAGGTGGCATAAATAAACACCCGATTGATTATAGCCATCCTTTCATAATTCGCGATGCCAATAAGTGCATAAATTGCGGACGTTGTATTCGTACCTGCGCCGATATTCAAGGCCCCGCAGTGTTGGGCTTCATATATCGTGGATTCTCCACTATTGTCGGTCCCGAGTTTGGCGAATCGTTAACAGAAACCAGCTGCTTATCGTGTGGCAAATGTATTGATGTATGCCCTGTGGGTGCGTTAATCGAACGTACTGATCATTACAAGCTAAACCCCCACACAAAAGAGATTGGCGTGCAGAATTGTGGTATATGTGGAGTTGGCTGTGTGATCCAGAGTGAAACTCAGGCGGGTATCGTAGCTAGGGTTACAACCCCGCAGGAAGAACCCGGTTTCAATGGGAAGAATCTGTGTTTCAAGGGACGTTTCGGCTGGCAAAGCTTCTATGCTAAAGATAGGCTGGAAAGCCCCATGCTGAAAACCCCGCAAGGCTATAGAAGCATAAGCTGGCAGAGAGCTACTAATCTGATAGCAGAAAAGCTGAAAGAATGTAGCAGCAAGCGTTTTGAGATTAGCCCGAACATCAGTTTGGAAGAAATGCTGATGCTTAAAAAGGGAGCGGAATACTATTCCCAACCCCTACATGCTAATCCCGATTATGCTAGCTTTAGCGATAGCTATCTTAGTCTGCTGCCCCAAAAAGACCCCTATGCCGTTTTGGATAACTTTAGCGAATACGTGCTTATCGGTGAGCTAAACCAAACCCTTGCTACTTTGCTGCGTTTGAAGCAATTACAAGGTAAGAAGCTGATTCTTGTGGGTTACCATGAAGGTGCGTACAGCAACTTTGCCGACGCCAAATATGCTGAGTTAAGCGACCTGAAACCCAATGCTAACATGCTGTTTATCTATAACCAAAACCGTATTTCAGAAGCTGATGCCTTTGCCTTGTGGCAATTACCGGAGGCTTCCTATAAAAATAACATCCTGCTAAGTACCGATTTCAGGAATCATCTTGGAATGCTGGCTATGCGCCCGAATATGAGTACTTGCTCGGTTACAGAGTTTGCCCTTGGCTACGGTGCCTACCCCCAAAATGCTGACGAAGCCAAGTTCAGCGTAGCACTAGTTTGCTTTGTGGATGAGCAAGCTCCGGTGGATCTACTTATCCCTGCACCGGGTTACATGGAGCTGGATGGTGCTGCTTTAGCCGATATGGGGCATGTTACACACAGCAAGAATCCCGCTCTCTCGGTTACCATGAATGAACTGATGAGGTTGTTCTACACACTTGGTTGGATTCATCCCAACAGTGCCGAGATTCCTTATTGGAACTCAGAGGCTGCAGATTTCCTAGCTTCACTGAAAGGTTTAGACGTTCCTGTGTTCAATGCTGAGACGGTGGATGCTGCCAAATTGAAACATAAGATTCCAGCATTACAAACACAAATGGATATTAGAATTGCCAAGCTATTCGAATCCCGCACTGTGGCACAAAAGTTCGAAGGCTAATTGCTATAGCATAGCTTTATTCTTCTAAGCTGCAAATATCCTGATAGCAGACAACCTTGTTCTTGCCGCTGC
>JALNXT010000057.1 GCA_023230245.1 Candidatus Cloacimonadota bacterium | reverse complement strand
AGCGAATTGTATGAATATCAATATGTTGCCAATTTGGGTGACTACATTTTCAAGCTAACATCGGATGCCAACCCGCTCCTCTTAAGCATCTAAAAGGTTAGCTTGAAAAATTTCGGGGGGATGCGTGCTTTCTTGCATTTAGGCATCCTCCCGTTTTCTGTCGTTCCCGCGGAGGCGGGAATCCAGCCCTTCTCAATTTGTTTCATATCAACCAGTTATATAAGTAAAACAGCAACTTAGGGGTTCAGCTTTTGCAGTCTGTTCTTTTGAAGGCTCTTTTTAGTAATCCACGCTTAATTTATTGTCTTTCAATGGGCTGGATTCCCGCCTCCGCGGGAACGACAGTAGTGAACGAGAACTAAAGTAAAAAACGGGGGGATGCCTGCTTTCTTGCATTTGGCTTATTTAGACTTGTAATAGCAGCCGCCTCGTCTGTTTCACACGAGGCGCGTGAAGTTACAATCTCGTTTTTTCATGTCTGTTTCACGCGAGGCGCGTGAAGTTACGGTGCTTGAATTGCCCTATCATTGCCCTATCATTGCGCTTATCATGGACAATGAGAGGGCAATGATAGGGAAGCTGAAGCAAGGATGTTTTCCAAACCCTAAAAAAAGCTTTACAGATTATGCCGTATTTGTAGCTTGTCAATTCGTGTTAGATTCGAAATATTAACAGAAGATAAAAATACCAAAGGAAAAGCTATGAAGAAGTTTTTGCTCTTGCTCTTAGCCCTGGTTTGCATGGGGCTCTTGGCGGCGAAAGTCGATCTGAATACGGCAACTCTTGCCGAACTTCGACAACTGCCTATCTCGGCAGATCAAGCTAAAGATATATTTGAATATCGGGAATATGTGAAGATATTCGAAAGTATTTTTGATCTGCGGGAGATACCATCTATAGATCAGAAAACTCTCCTAAAGATACGCCCCCTGGTGGTAGTTTCATTGTTTCAGGAAACTGACGATGCTGCCTTAAGACGGGAAGTAATAAGAGATTTACTGGAACGAATGGACCAAAATGAAGGTTCGATGGAAGGCATGGCGGACGTTTGGGAGGATTATTTAATGACCCCCCAAAACCTAAACCGCATGCACTTTGATGATTTTATGGGTATCCCCAATGTATCTGGCGTGGATGCAGTGGGGATTTTAAAGCGTACTGCCCAGGGAGATACGATAGCTGATACCCGCGATTTACGTTCTTCAGCAGGATTGTCTCACTATGGCTACACCAACCTCCGTAACTATGTTTACTATACTGAACCTCCCGTTAAAAACCGTCTGATGTGGGATGCCAAGATAAGCTATAACACCCGCTATTTTGAGGAAGGTCAGTATGATATGCTAAGGGAAGACTTTACCAGAGATTACACTACCGGAACCGTTCCTCAGCGTAAAGACCTATCTTACTGGGGCTATTTTGGCTTGAATGAGGTTGATCCCGACATGATGATGAAAATGCGAGTGCGTTATGGGAACAACTTCAAAATAGGGCTGATGAATAGCTCTGGCAAAGGCGAAAGCGGATTGATGTCTGCAAATACAGAAAGCTTTATTAAAGATTCCAAATGGTTCGCAGGATACGAAAACACCGATATGCCGGGATTGAATAACTCTCGCCTCAAAGCTTATGTAGGAAACTACCGAGTTACTTATGGCGAAGGCTTGGTGATGGAGAATACCGATTTTTACAGTGCCCGTAAAACCGGATTTGGATTCAGTAAACGTATTTTGGGCATTACCCCAGATCTCTCCAAAACCCAAGAATTTGCCCTGAAAGGTGGAGCAGTAGAATACACTCACCCGCTATTTGGTGTATCTGCCTTTGTCTCGCAAGACGACAAAGACGCTATTATGTACATTAACAAAGATGGTAGCCCTGTGAAAAGAGATGAATATGGGAACGATGTGTTTACCGATAATGACACAACTTCGCCCATGTACGGACATCAATACTACACTCAAGGCTTTTCCAAAATATATAGCTATGCAAATGGCTCTCCTGTTTCGGCCGATAAAAATAAAGTGTTTAGTTATGTAATTCCTACTATCAGGTTCGATAATGACGAGCTGATGGATGCAGAAGCGAGTTTCAATGCGGAAATGAACGCCTCCACTCCCACTTCCTATAAAAACCCTTATATCAACCTTGCCACACGTACAGATGCATTGAGGGAAAAGCTGTGGGGTGCACACTTTCAGATCAACCCTATGATTGGCACAAAACTCGGTTTTACCACCTATACTGCATTATATGATAATGCCCATTTTGTGGTGCCAGGCTATACTGGCGATGTGAATATCTTCAATACACTGCTGCGCACCTATGCTGATTTCGACGAAGCCCATGGCTTTAAACTTCGCAAAGCGGTTAATAGCGAATTGAGTAACTTGTATAGCACTCAAACCGATAAGTATTCCAGAGACTATCGCCGAGTTATCGGTTTTGATGGACAGACGGTGATTGGCAACACCTCCATACAGGGTGAATATGCAGAATTAAGCGTAAATGGCTCTGATACAAAGCTTGGGGATGATCCCATGGCATATCTCGCATCAGCCTATACGCAGTATGAAAACCTAACCTTCCTTACCCTTATTCGCCATACTGACGTGGATTTTGACAATCCCTATAGCAACAGCTTTTCGGAACATGAAAGATTCGATGGCACTATGTTGGATGGAAACGTTTATTCCCTAACTAATTCTTCCATTGCGGATTTGTACTTAAATGGCAATCAAGCTCAGCCCGAACAAGGCTTATACTTTGAAACGCGCTATAAGTTCAATAACTACTTCACCATAGGTAGGAGCTATTTGGACTTCACGGAAAGGCTTGCAGACCATAGACGCTCGGTCAGATTTCAGAGTGAATTGGAGCTACGTCCCTTGTTTCAGATTAGCTTACGCCTAAGGTATAAAAACCAGGTAAATCGCTTTGAAGACCTGGCGGATAGGTGTATATCCAAAACTAACGAATATACTCTTGCAGCTCGTACCTTCCTCTCCAACCGCGATTTTCTGGAGCTTGAATACCGCTATAACACCGTATATGCACCTCCTTACCTATCCATAACAAGCTTGGCTCAGCCCGGCAACAATGACGGTACCGCGGGTCAAACCCTGATGGTGGGTGATTATATCGCTGCCAATTACACTCATAACTTTACTTCCTCCCTGAAGATACAAGGCTCCTTCCTATATTGGTTTGGGCACGGAATTTCGCATTGGGATTGGGAAGATATGGAGATAGATTTTATGGGAGAAAAAGGCTCGAAAGCATGGGTTGCTATATCCAGCCGTATCTCACAAAACCTGTATATGAATATCAAGTTTAGAAATAAGACTTACCAAGATAAAGAAATGCGCATCCGTAGAAACAATGATCCCTATTATTCATCTTTGATAGACGATCAGATATACCTACAGAGAGTAGAACACAGCGAAAATACTATTCGCTTCAGCCTTGATTACCGCTTCTAACGTGGAGGAAACATGTTATCAAATAAATCACTACTACTTTTAACCCTGCTTATAGTAGCTTCTGCCTTATCGGCATGGAGCATTACAGACAGTTATTTTGGCAACCGTTACGGTTCTTATGATGCGCGTATCTATGGTATGGGCAGTGCGGGAACCTTTAACGATAAAGGGGTATTAGGAATCTCCGATAACCCGGCAAATCTTACCCTTATGAAAAAGAAATATGGCTTTGCTGCCAATTCTTATATCAATCGGAATGAAGATAATCGGGCGACTCCATTTTGGAATCAGTTCGATTACTATATTGATGATAATGTCTATAGCTCCAATATCAGCATCCATGATGACTTTGCCGGTTCTGCCTTTGTGGCACATCGTTTTGGGAAAGATGGTTTGGGCATAGGCATATATCACAAACCACTCATCAATTTTGATGCTAGTTACCGTGAGGATGTTCGTAATAATCGTAATACCAATGATGACGTGTATGCCAATCAGATCGCTCTGAACAGTATCGAAGGCACTGGAAGTTTGCAACAGACGGGTCTTGTTTATTCTGTATCCTATGGGCTTGGTGAATATACTGACCTGAACTTCGGGGTGGATGTTTCTTTCCTAAACGGAGATGTGAAACAAGAGAAATCTATTCGTTGGACTGACTTTGCGATTAATGCCATACCCGCATTTAATTTGCCCAATATGATTGAAACTCAAGACTACAGCCTCTCTGGAACTCAGATGAAATTGGGTACTGCATTACAACTGAACACGCGTTTCGGTATTGCTGCTACATACACGCCCAAAACGATCTTAACCCAAGAAGGTACCTATTACTATAAGCGTGATGCTTACCGCAATACAGCCGTTGACAGCACCAATGTTAGCTATAAACAGAATTACATTTTACCAACTCAGATGAGATTTGGCATGTCTTATACTCCCCGCAATGTTCTGCGTACAGTGTTTAATATGGATGTGGAATATGTGCTGTGGAGCGAAGTTAATGAAAGATACGACGATATGCTGAACATCTATGCCGGCGTGGAACATGCTATTGTAAACCGCATGCCTCTCCGTATTGGTTTCCAGGCAGTTAGTAACCAATTCTTTACTATGGAAGATGCAATTGATTTGAACGGCGACCCCATTCAGGTGTATAATGTGAACAAGATTGTTAATCCTATGATCACAGCCGGAAGCAGCATAGGGCTTGCCAAGAACGTTACAGTTGATCTTGGTTTTGGCTACACATGGCGCGAATATAATGCTTTGGATTTGTTCGGAGATGCCTATTACAACGATAAAACCTATACTGGAGCAGGCTCTAACAGTGCCAATATATGGACAAATCCTCAATATGTTGTCCTTAAAGACCGTGGATGGGAAAACCCAGACAAGGTGCGGGAGAATAACATCTCTCTGAATGCAGGAATCTCTTTTAGCTGGTAAAAATTATGAAACGAATAATACTAATCCTTGCGGTGGGGCTGGGGCTAATTAGCCTCTGCTTTGCTGAAGACCTGAAACTGGACATTATATTCTCGAATGATGTCCACGGCGGCATAGACCGTGCGCAGGCAACTTTTATGAATCCGGAGTTTCCTCCCCAACTTGGAGGAGGAGGCTCAGCAGCAACTCTGATAAAATATATCCGCTCTTTGGGCGGTGAAAAACGCGCTAGTATGCTTCTGGATGCCGGTGATTTCTTTCAGGGACATCCGGTTGGCACCATTACTGAAGGTAGAGCGGTTATTGAGTATATGAACGCTATTGGTTACGATGTGATGACCATAGGCAACCACGAGTTTGATGTTAATCAGGATAAATTGACCAACACTCTTAAATTGGCTAAATTCCCCATTATTTCATGTAATCTAATAGATAGAACCACCGGAAAATTACCTTGGTATGTGGAGCCTTATAAGGTGTTTACCAGGCTTGGAGTTCGGATTGGTATTGTGGGATTTACTACCACTGATACCGAAAAGATGAGCTTTCCCGATAATATTAAGAACATCGATTTCCTCTCCGAGAAAGAAGCGGTGGCCAAATATGTGAAGATAGTCCGCGAAGAAGAGAAAGTGGATATCGTAATCGTGCTAGGGCATGCCGGCTTGCCTTACGATGTAGTGCCTACCTATTTAAGCCGCTACGATGCTCAGGGCACTGAAAAGCAAAACGATCGTTATGCAGCCTGGGGTTACGATGCGCAGGAAATTGCTCGCGAAGTGGAAGGAATTGATCTTTTCGTCGGCGGACACATGCACAAAGGAATTCCCAAACCGTGGATCGATCCCGTTACCCAGACCTTGGTTATTCAAGGATATGCCTATGGCTCCAACCTTGGCTGGCTTACTTTAACCATCGATCCTGAAACCAAAACCCTTACCGGCTATGAAAGCCCGGCTATCCGTGAAGGCAGCATGATCACTCTCTTTGAAGATGAGTTTATCCCCGATGAAGAGATAGGCGAAACTATTGCTGCCCAGGTTGCCATCGCAGAAGAAGGGATGGATGAAATAGTTGGTACAGCGGGTGTTTACTTGTCCCGTACAAATGTGGATGCACAATCCCTGATGGGCAATACCATTGTGGATGCCATGCGTGCGGAAGTTAATTCGGACTTTTCCTTTATGAATCTGGGTGGGGTACGCGCTGATATCAAGAGTGGCCCTGTTACCTATCGCAGTGTGTTTGATGTAATGCCTTTCGATAACATGGTGGTTAGCTTCAAATGCACAGGTGAATTCCTGCGCAGAGTTATTGAAACTCGTATCGAAGGCGGACGCCATGGTATGATTGTTTCTGGTGGCAAGGTTATCTACTCCAAGAAGCAGAAGAACTTCGAGCGTGTTACCAGCTTCCAGATTGGTGGCAAGCCCTATGACCCCAACAAGATTTACACCTGCACTACCACAGACTTCCTGATGCAGGGAAATGCAGGGCTTAGCCTGCTTACCCAGGTTCCAGAAAGCGATATCATCTATCACCAAATTAACCTGCGGGATGCCATCGTGAACTATTTTAAATACCACAGCCCCGTGAAAACAAAGATTGACGACCGCTGGAAACGTGACGATAACGCACAACCAACCGCGGAGATGAAGTATTGAAAGTATCAATAGTTGTTCATTCCTTAAGCGGTAAAACCCGCAAGTTCGCCGATAGTCTGTTCGATCGCCTTACATCGGATGGGCATATTGTGAACTTAACTCAGTTGGAAACAACGGTGCCTATTAAAGGTGGCAGCGTTCGTCAAAAGATGGATATCAAATTCACTAATCTCCCATCAGTTAATGATGCCGAATTGGTGCTTTTTGGTGGTCCCGTTTGGGCATTTGGTCCTTCACCTGTGATAATTGCCGCTATGCAGCAGATAGCCAATCTAAAAGGCAAATCTGTAGTTTCATTCACCACGATGGGTTTCCCGCTAAAATGTATGGGTGGGAACGCAGCACTGGCTTGGATGAACCGAGTAGCCGGAACACAAGGAGCCAAGGTTCTGCCCGGAAGCGTATGCTGTACGATGCTACGCAACCTCGATGAACAGATTGCGACAGAAACAGGGCGGATAGCCAAGCTGATATAAGTAACAAAACCTAAGATATAAACCTCCAGATGAGCTTGCTTGTCTGGAGGTTTTTTTCATGGTAGAGCAGGATTCGAATCCTGCTGAATGAGAATAGGCTCAAGTTCAGTTATGTGTGTAGCACCGCATGCCCTTGTCCGCTGTAGTCCTTAACGGCTAATAATATGTGTACTTATGGCAAGTTGCTGCGCCGTTAACGACTCCAGACTAAATCTTCGTGTAAGGATTAGATTTCCTTTTTAACAAAGAGCGAAAGAGGAAAAAGAGCAAAAGAGCAAAAAGAAAAGTGAGCTGCCAATTTTACAGGAACTATAGGCGTCTCGCCTATACAGGAGTTGCAGGCATCTTGCCTGCATGCATAAGCGAAACACTTGCAACTAAACAGAGCTACTAAGGCAGATTCCTGCAAACCCTGAAGCCCACGTGATACATTAAGGAGCCGGAGCTGAGAACATTCCCAGTTCCACGATAGGTCACGGCGCATTTAAACCCATCTGTTGTCCAACTTCCACCTCGCAATACCCGGGTATTACCGCTTGCCATTCCATGTGGATTGATTTGATCTTCGGTAGGATAATCGCCTTTGATGTCCCAAGTCCACTCAAACACATTGCCGCTCATGTCC
>JALNXT010000056.1 GCA_023230245.1 Candidatus Cloacimonadota bacterium | reverse complement strand
CACTAAGATTCATTTACTTGAAGCGGCGAGAAAGCCGTTTTGCCTCTTTTGATCCTGTGTAACGTAATAGCAGACGGTCATAGCTTTGCCGTGCTTTTTCAGTATTCTTTTGGTGAAGATGCAGTTTAGCAGAATAATACAAAGATTGGCGATCCAGATCATCGGTATTCCCCAGGGCAATAAGCTCATCAAAATACATCAGGGCAGCGCTGTAGTCCTTCATCTTGTAATGGATATAACCGCTCAAATACTGCTTTTCCAGAAGTTTGTACTGTGCTTTATGGATGTAATCAACCGCGCTAGAATAGCGAAGATCAGAGGGGAACTTGTCTATAAATATGTTGAAGGCTCCTATGCTGGCGATAGTTTCACTTTGATCGTATTGCGGAGAAAGAGATTCTTCAAACAGACATGCCCCAACTTGGTAGTAGGCGTTGCTTACCTCTGGATGATCCGGGAAAGAACTGATGAACTGCTCATAATATTTCTGCGCATCGGCAAATTTGTTTATCGCAAAATAGCAATCAGCTTGCCTCAAATTCGCATAAGCGGTTGAGGCTGATTTGCGCTCAAAGGATATCTCATCGTACAATACGGCAGCACGAGCATATTTACCCTTGGCATATAGTTCATCTGCAGCTTTCAATCTTGCTTCTGTAGAAAGTTGCGGTTTGTTTCGGCTACAGGCTGCAAAGCCAAGCATTAGTATCAATAGGGCAATAATAAATCGACGCATTAATATTCCTTTAATCATAATTCCAGAGGAGAAAGATCATAGAGCCTATGGCGGCAGCAGCTACCAGAGGTTCAAACCAACGTAAGCGTAAGCTAGACACTTCGCTTTCCGGAGAATCAGGACGGCTGAAATCAAATGCTGAGATTTTTATCAGCCTCTGCTCCGGTAAATGGATTTGCTTTGTTTCGAAACTGTAAACAGGTTGGCGCGTGTTGTGATACGAGAAAAAGCTCTTTTCGATCTTTTCCTGCCATTTAATATTCAAGTTCACTTGTACCAGAACAGCGCTTGCGATACCATAATCTTTCAGGTTAATCTGTTCAGAGCCATTGTCTGCGACTTCTAAAGAGTAGTCAGGATTCTGGAGGGTTTGGGGATTATCCCTAAGATCAGCCCCGCGGTTCAGCAAGATTATGGATAAGTCTTGGATAAGCGGATCCGTCCATTCCCCCGCACGTAGGTCTATGAATATCGGCTCATCGGTCTGTATCTCTTTGCCTATTTCTTTGGCAATAATCTCAGCCTCTTGCGCAGTTTTCAGGCACCAAGCCGGAAGAGACAAGCACAAAAAGATGCAGACCGAGAGCAGATATTTGAACATTTACTACTTAATTTGCATCAAATAACTATCCACTAAATCCATGCGTTCATATGTCGGATAAGTGTTTCTGATGCTTTCGATTTCATTACGTCCAGCTTCTGGATTGCCCATACGCCAGTAACATAGCCCGATTTTAAGCTGAGCATCGGCGGCTTTCCATGAATCCGGATAGCGAGAAACTACATTTTGGAATTCGCGCAAGGCACTGGTATAATCATCCTCTGCATAATAGTTTTCCCCTGTCCAATATAAAGCATTGCTATAATAGTTACTATTGGGGTAATTGGCAATAAAACTGGCAAGCATCTTTCGGGAAAGTTTGTGATTACCTCTTTCGTATTCTTCCCTTGCGGCTTCGTATTCTGGAATTTCACCTACTATGGGGGTTCTTACTTCAGCTTTATTTGTGGTATTCACAACATTCTGCTTGGCTTCAAGCATATCAATGCGCCTGCCGAGGTTTTCAATAACCATGGTAAGCTGCACAACATCTTGAATATCAGCAGAATTGTTAGTTTTAGCGTCGTCATAAGCAGCAAGACGATCTGCAAAACCATCCAAGATATCGTCGTTATCTGCCTGAAGATTGGCAAAATCATCACGTAGCGACTTTTGTTCTTTCCCCATACTTGTTACAGTCTCTTTCAGATAATTTACGTCATCAATAACATCTTTGACGTTAATCTGTTGGAATTTAGACATAATCTTTACTTCTGCAAACAGGGAATCGATGGTTGTTGTGGAATTATCTGTAGTTTTACGGATAGCACCAAGCTCAGCTTTTTGTTCATCAAAACTTCTTTCCAATTGAGTTACTTTTAGCGTCTGTTCTTGGAAAGGCTTGTTAGCAACACAACCAGCTAGAAGGATGCATATCACGGCAAGGGCAAGCATATTTTTCATAAGGCTCTCCTTTATTAGGTCATTTAGCTATTAAGAAGCTTTTATAAGCTTTATAGGTAGAATACAGGTCTGCTTTGGAGCAAAGCTCGTACAAGGAGTGCATTCCCATCAAGCCTACTCCGCAATCCAGCACTTCGGCACCCTGGTTAGCTAAGATATAGGCAATGGTTCCACCGCCACCTTCATCTATTTTCCCAAGTTCGCCTGTTTGCCAGAATACCTCGGCATCTGTGAATATTTTTATTACTTTGGCATTGAATTCGGCATTGGCATCATTACAGCCATATTTGCCACCACTGCCCGTGAATTTTGAGATACCGATGCCATGATTGAAGGCTACGGCATTCTGCTTTTCATGCACACTGGGGAAGTTAGGGTCTATTGCGGCGGTTACATCGGCACTAAGTATTTGAGAGTTCATAAAGGCTTTACGGAGATTGGCACTACTGTTGCTTTCTCCATTATGAGCCATGATGCTGCCAATGAAATCCTTGAGGAATATACTGTGTGCACCGGTATTACCTTGGCTGCCCACCTCTTCCTTATCGGAGAAATAGACTACCATCGTACGCTTGGGTTTGTTTTCCAAATTCTCTAACAGGGCTTTCATGCCAGTATAAGCACAGATACGATCGTCCTGTCCATAGCCTACTACCATGCTGCTATCAAAACCTGCATCGCGGGCTTTAACTGCGGGGACAAGCTCCAATTCTGCCGAAATGAAATCAACTTCAGTAATGCCGTATTTGTCGTTCAATATCTTCAAGGCATAGGATTTTAATGCTTCCTTGTCTTCGCCCATCGGAGCTTGCATACCACTGAATAGGAGGTTCATTTTATTACCGTCGAAAGCGTCTGCAACATTCTTTGAGTATTGTTCCTTTTTTGCCAGATGCGGTAATAAATCCGGGATAATAAACACCGGTTCATCATCACGTTCGCCGATACTGATATCCAGCTTACTGCCATCTTTCTTTATCACTATGCCGTGCAAGGATAGTGGAGTAGATAGCCATTGATACTTCTTAATCCCGCCATAATAATGGGTGCGCATGCAGGCCATGGCACTACCGCTATCTTCATAAAGCGGGTTTTGTTTGAGGTCTATTCTGGGTGAATCGATATGTGCCGCCACCATGTTAAAGCCATTGGAAATGGGCTCAGTTCCGATAACTGCCATAGCAATAGTTTTATTCCGAAATATGGTATAAACCTTATTACTGCCTTTTTTTCCGATGGCACTGAACTTATGTTTCTTTAGCAAAGCCTCGGTATAAGCTATAGTTTCGCGTACAGTTTTAGCTTCGTTCAAAAAGCTTTTATATGCTTCCGCAAAAGCAAAAGCTGCCTTTTGTTCCGCTATTGGTGCTTCTTTCCAGAAGTTCTTACGTTCGTAAGACAAAGCGGATGTGGTGCTTTCTTTCTTCTTCATTGATACTCCATATTATCTGATTTCTATTATTTTCAAATTTCTTTCGCCCATAGGTGCATTTACCACAGCTATTTCGCCCACTCTCTTCCCTAACAGGGCTTTACCGATGGGAGAAACTACCGATACGGCCATAACATTCTCTTCATTGGTGTAATTAAGCTCTTCTGCACCCACCACTTTATAGCATATGCGCTCTCCGTTGGTGATATCGTCTGCCACGCAATAGCTGCCAAAACGCAGCACATCTTTGGGGAAGTTTTCGGTATCAATCACCTTAAGTTGCGTACTACGTCTGCGCAGATAGTCTATTTCGGTATCTATGGCACGTTGACGTTCTTTCCCGGCTTTATACTCGGCGTTTTCGCTAAGGTCACCGAATTCTCTGGCAATCGCTATTTGTTTAATCACTTCTGGACGTTCATCGTTCATCAAATGTTGAATACGCTTTTGAAGCTTTTCCATGCCAGGTTTGGTGATAAATACGCTCAGATCCAAAATTATGCACCTTTCTTCTTGAGCAAGATTTTATATGCGCTAGTAGCTGCTTTTTTAACACGTGCATTCCCGCTACGAGTCCAGAGTTCAATGGCAGCCTCAATTTGGGGAATATATTCTGTAACAGATGCGCAAAGCAGTTCCACTATTTGTGGATCACGACTGCTGCCATAATCTTCCCACACTTTTAGGTAATAATCGGGGCTTTGCTTGGCAACTGCTTTAAGCATCAATACATGGCTGGGCATGAAATCACCAAGCGGATAGCTCCACTGGTGCGAAAAGTGCTCCATGATAGTGGGAATAAGATCTTCACGCCTTTTCAGCAATTTAACCAACAACCCCAATCCATTCTTACGAAGTAGCTCAATTTTACTGTTGCTATATCCGTAAGCCATATCCAGATATTTCTCGGGGGATTTGCGCAACAGTGGCAGTATAACCTTATCCAGTAAACTAGCCATTTCGCTGTTATCCGCATGGGCAAGAGCTTCTTCAAAGAGGGGGATATAAACAGCAGGTTTCTTATGTAAAAGCTTACTCATAATGTGAGCAAAAGCGGTTTTGCCGTATTCCCCTTTTTTAACCCAAAGTTGCTGATAAAAGGGTAGATATTGCTCGTGATTCTTGCCTATTTTATGCACCAAAACCCCCGCCACATAGTTAATAACTTCAGCGGGAATCTTGCCATTGATCCTTTCGGGATAGGCGTTGAAGATGATTTCAAAATCATAATCGCCATTGGGAAGCTTATTGTTTAGATAATCCTCCGCATCCATGTTTAGCCGTTCTTTCCAGTCAATGGTAAGCATCTATATCTCCTATTTTAATCTATTATGTTATTTCACTAAATGACATTGCCAATCATATCCCCCAAACTGTCAATGAAAAAATAAGCTTGATGCCACAAGTTCCTATTTACCAGTGTTTAAAGCTGCTCTGTCTTTATTGATTTTACCCTTACAACTCTCGGCATTAGCTAAAACTTCTCTCATAAGCAAGAGGGCGACAAATCTCGTAATCACCTATGGTTTGCAAAAATATAATCCCGTAATCTGCCATGGTTTACGAGAACATAATCCCGTAATCGGCAGATGTCCTTTGCCAAGAATACCGCTTTTAGATAACTTGTCCCCAGAGTTAAAGCTTAATATTAAACACTCCCAATACTGATATCATAATATAGTAAGCCACTATTGTTAATGAGCAGGATAGCCCCATTGCCCAGCCAAAATCCAACTTCTTCAGTAATATAGGCAGGCTAATAAACAGCACCAACGAAGGAATGACCAGCCAAAAGATGGTGGTGGAAAGCTCCGCGACCTTAACCTTGCTTTTGGTATCTATCCACAGCCACATCATCGCTAAAATAGAAACTAAGGGCAGCGAAACGATGATACCTCCAATCAGGCTGGATTTCTTGGCAATCTCGCTGACAGCCACGATGATAATCAAGGTAACTATGGTTTTAATGATATACTGCTTCATCAGAGTTTCCTTATATGTTTGATGAACATACGTTCTTGAGTGCATATCTTTTTGTCAAGCCGAATCTGGCTCATCTTAACAAAAAGCTAAGGTGGAATAGTCTGGAGTCGGAACTGCCAAAACATAGATTAGCAACACCTAAAACTCTGGGGCAATAAGGATTACAACGGTGCAGCCTGGGGAAAACACACATCAACAAAGAGCTAAAGAGAAAAGACAGTAAATTGAGTAATTGGGGCAAAATACTCTGTTTATCAGGGTTGCATGTCTTGGGTCACCTTGCGAGCATTGCCCTTTCATTGCCCACTCAATGCCCTTATCATGGACAATGAGTGGGCATTGGTAGGAGAATATAAGCAAGGAAGACATGGTGTTGCAGGAGAGGGGTTAATGGAGAATGTAACACTATATTTCACAAAGAGAAAAAGAGAAAAAGAGAGGAAAGAAAAAGAATTATGAGTTGTCCTGATAATAGTGGAAAAGTGGAAAGGGGAAACCAGGATCGAAGTTATTATGATTCAAATGTCTATTTTCTCTCTTTTCTCTCTTTTCTCTCTTTTCCCTCTTTTCCCTCTTTTCTCTCTTTTTCTCTTTTACTCTTTTACTCTTTGTTAATAATTCGGTACCCTCGGTGTTCTCGGTGGTAAGATAGATCAGTGTAAATCATGTCGATCCAGTTATCAGCGTTCTATGATATTGTAATTTTACTCTTTATTAAATCTTCTTTTGTCTCTGCCTAAAGCAAAGTATCAGTTTGCGTTACTTAACCGCTTTCATAGCTGAATAGCTGTTTCAAATCATCAATATTCATGGCTTTCAGTACGCCTTGTCCGCCTTCGATAACAGATTCAAACATCTCGCGTTTGGCTTCTTGCAGAGCGATAATCTTCTCTTCCACAGTGCCTTTGGCGATCAGGCGGAACACCTGCACTTTACGCGTCTGTCCTATTCTGTGAGTGCGGTCAATCGCCTGGTTTTCCACCATCGGATTCCACCATGGATCGTACAGAATAACGGTATCCGCAGCAGTAAGATTCAAGCCGGTGCCGCCTGTTTTGAGGCTGATGAGGAATAGTTTCAGCTCCGGTTCGCTTTCAAAGCGTTTCACGGGGGTAACGCGATCCTTGGTTTGCCCATCCAGATAGGCATAGCTGATGCCAAGATTATCAAACACCTTGCGCATAATGGTGAGCATCTTGACAAACTGACTGAATACCAGCACTTTATGTCCGGCATTAGTGGCTTCGGTAACCAGTTCCACCAGTTGTTCCAGCTTGGTGGAAGCCTCTATCTCAGGGAGAATATCAGGATTTGCCAGATGCGGGTGATTACATAGCTGGCGAAGCTTGGTAAGTGCAGCCAAAATATGCACATAGCTTGGCATCTCCGTCCCGCTGGGCAGCAGTTTTTTCTGTACCATGTCCAGGATTTGGAGATAGAGCTTTTCTTGCACAGGGTTCAGCTTGCACCAGGATATTTGCTCTTGCTTATCGGGAAGCTCCAGCAGCACTTCTTTCTTGATGCGACGCAGCATAAAAGGAGCTGCCATGCGGCGCAGAGAAAGCCTTGCCTGGGTGTTATCGTCAGAAGGCAGGTAGTTTTGTTTAAACTTATTCAGGGTACCCAGATAGCCGGGATTTAGGAAATCTATAATAGACCACAGCTCGGTGAGGTTATTCTCCACAGGCGTGCCGGAAAGGGCGAGCCGATGGCGGGAATTGAGCTTTTTGATGGCGGAAGTACGCTGCGCCGATACATTTTTAATGTTCTGCGCCTCATCCAGTACTATCCACTCGAACTCCATCGTTTTCAGCAGCGCGATATCACCCAGCACCATGGAATAGCTCATGATAAACAGCTTGATATTGGGGCTTCCCAGGATTTCTGCACGGCTTGCCTTATTCCCCTCAACGATGGCATAAGGAATGTTAGTGTGAAATTTATCTATCTCCGCAGCCCAGTTGTAGAGCAGTGTTTTGGGGCAAATGACCAGCGAAATGCTCCCTTCGGCAGTAGAGAGAATCACGGAAAGCGCTTGAATAGTTTTGCCCAAGCCCATTTCATCG
>JALNXT010000055.1 GCA_023230245.1 Candidatus Cloacimonadota bacterium | reverse complement strand
CCAAATTACCTCGCCAGTTATCTCCAATATGGGGAGTATCGACAGCGGCGATTATCAGACGCTTAACAGCTTTATCAAGTGGGGCTTTCAAGCCTATCCAGCGGAGAGGAAGATGTTGGTGATTTGGTCGCACGCGAACAGTTGGTATAAAGAAAACATTCCCAAATGGCTTTGTCCCGATGACGGCAGCGAAAACTTGATAAGCGTGTTTAATGGTGAATTCGCCAAGGCTTTTACAAATGCGCCTCATCTGGATATTCTGCTGCTTGATGCGTGCAGCATGCAAGGCATAGAGGTGCTTACAGAGATATATCCGTTTACAGATTATGTGATCGCTTCCGCAGATTTGGTCTATGCCAATGGCTTCCCTTACGAGCAGATTGTCCCGCTCTTTGCAGCGGATATGGATACTATTCTAACCCAGATTCCCAATCTATATGTGGAATCATACTTACCCGGGGGAGAGATAAATACCGGATGGCAATATTGGACTACTACCTGTTCCGCCATTAAAACCGCAGGCATTCCCGCCTTTAATGCTGCTTTTAAAAGCTTTGCCACTACTTTCAGAAGCTCGGCAGCAGATTTGTTGACCATCAGACAACAATGCTTTTCCATGAACGATGGCTTGGCAGATGTGGATATGAAAGAGTTTCTGTATAGAGTTAGTGATGCGGGATTGGGTGGGGTTAGCGCTTCCGCAATAGGGCTGAGGGGCATGTGGGACGAGATGGTGATTAGCGCAGCTCATACTAGCCCAGAAATGTTTGCAAACATTGGCACGGGTGCGCTGTGGTTCCCAGATTTCCGCTTAAACTTTGAGTGGGGTTGGAAGAGGTATGCACAGCTTCAGTTTGCAAAAACAAAATGGCTTAGCCTGATAAATAACGCTTTGGGGGATGATATTGCTCCGCAGCCCCCATTATTGATTTCTAAAACTGTGAAAAATAAATACTTACAGCTTAATATTCAGGCTGCTGCCGATCCCGATTCACTGTACTACGAGCTTAAGCTAAGCGAAGGCAGCAATACCCGCACCATGTTCTTTTATCCTGCCATGGATTTGGCATCTATTAGCTTTTCTGCTCCAGTAACGGCTTTTGGAAGCTATCAACTGCTAGCCATCGACCAAAATGGTAATCGCAGTGTTCCCATGAGTGGTGATTATAGTTTTTCCAGTGTATCGGTAAACCCCAATCCCATGCGGGGAAAGCATTTAGCTATCGTAAATTGGTTGGCGGGAGAAGATGTTAGTGGCAGCATAAAGCTCGAAATATACAATCTTAAAGGGCAGAAGCTGATGACCAAAGATTTGGGATTGGTAAATTTTGGTGCAGGCAGCTATCCTCTGTTTGCAGATGCTGGTTTTAAGAACTTTCCAGCGGGAAGATACTTTCTTAAGCTGAAGATGGGGACAAAATGCCTTGCTCAAAAATTCACTATCTTGTACTAAAAAAAGGCTTTGCGATATTTGTGGATAACTTGTGGATAACTTTTGTGGATAAAGCGCAACAAAAGCTAAGTGCAAGTAATGTGAGTATGTTAGAAAATAAACCTTATCCACAGGATATGTGGATAAGTCTGTAGATAACTGATAAAACACAGGTTTACGAAAGGTGGTGCTTTTGCCAAATTTAACTCTTAGCATAGCTCAGATAAAGAGCCTCTCCAAACTGAAACAGAAAAAGTTTCGTAGTTTGGAACAAAAAGTAATTGTGGAAGGATTTCGCACTTTATCCCAATTGGCGGACTGGGGATTAATCGCCGAGGAGTTATATCTCGTGGAAGGTCAGCAATCGATTCCGGCAAAGGTGGTTTATCAAGTTACGCATGATACCATGAACCGGATTTGTGATAGCGATTCTCCGCCCTCGATAGCCGGTCTGTTTGAATTGCCTAAAGAGCGTGTTACGAAGCTCAAAACGGCTTTCTATCTGGATGGGATTAGTGATCCCGGCAATATGGGAACCATCTTTCGCATCGCTGCTGCTTTTGGGATAGACGCATTGCTGATAAGCCCGCAGAGCTGTGAGATTAGCTCACCCAAAGTGATCCGTGCTTCTTTGGGAGCCGTTTACAAAGTCCCTTTTTATATCTGTGATTATACTAGTTTGAAAGCATTGGGACTAAAGATTCTGGTGTTGGATATGCACGGCAGCGTCGCATTGCAGGATTTTGCCCCCCAAGGGGAAGCATATATACTCGCTTTAGGCAGCGAAGCACATGGCTTATCCGGCGAAATAAAAGAAATGGCGGAAACCAGCTTGCGCATCGATATGCACGGTGATATGGAATCGCTAAATGTGGCTGTTTGCGCAGGAATATGCGCCTTTCAGCTAAGTAAGAAATGAGTAATTGACAAAATTCGCCTCATACGGGCAATGGTAAAATTGGTTTTAAACTCGACAGGAAGTGAGGAATTGTGAATATTATTAACCAGAAGACAGGATGGATTGAGGTGATTTGCGGAAGCATGTTCAGCGGGAAAACCGAAGAACTTATCCGCCGAATCAGACGTGCTGAATATGCTAAACAACGAGTTTTGGTATTTAAACCTGTTATTGATGATAGGTACGATGCCAATAACATCGTGTCTCATTCTCAGATGCAAGCGCCATCCATTCCCATCAATGAGCCCAGCGAAATCTACACTTATCTGCAAGAACAAGTAAAGATAGTTGCCATTGATGAAGCTCAGTTCTTTGATGAATCCATTGTGGGGATTTGCAACGACCTTGCCGATCAGGGCTATAGAGTGATTGTGGCAGGCTTGGATCAGGATTTTAAGGGAGAGCCTTTCGGCAGCATGCCCCAGCTTTTAGCGGTAGCAGAGTACGTTACCAAAAACCTTGCCATCTGCATGAAATGCGGCAATCCCGCCAATCGTACCCAACGCACCATTCACAAAGGAGAACAGATTTTGGTTGGCTCTACAGAAGCTTATGAAGCCCGCTGCCGGAACTGCCATGAGGTGCTGGATTGACAGGTTCAATTACCGGAACCGCCATGTACTTGCTGGTGAGAGTGATTCAGATATACACTTATCTGATCTTTGCTAGGGTACTGATGTCTTGGATTATACGTGATCCAGGTAATCCCATATATCACTTCCTTTACGAACTCACAGAGCCTGTGCTTGCTCCGATACGCCGGATTATGCCAAGTATGGGATTGGATTTATCGCCAATAATAGCGTATATGGTTCTAAATTTGTTAGCCAGACTAATTGCATCGTTAATATAAACAGGAGGAAAACATGGCACTGTTTCCCATAGATATTAAACACCAAGACTTTTCCGGACAGATGTTCGGATACAGCAAGAAAGAAGTACGAGCTTTTTTGGATCAGATCGCAGGTGAACTGGAAGAATTTCAGAAAAAGCAGGAACGTGAGTTTGCCCGCAGAGAACAGATGCAGTACGAAGTTAAACAAGAAGCCGTGCAGGCCGGATCTGCTGTGGAAGATCTGAAACGCAGAGAAGAACTGATCAGCAGAACTTTGGTGTTTGCCGAGAAAACGAAGGCCGACATTGTTGCAAATGCGCGCAAAGAGGCAGAAAACATCATTCACGAAGCAGAACTAAAAGCTAAAAGAGCAATCCATGAAGCTAAACAATACCTAAGCGTTTTGGAACATCAATACTTACAGATGAAAGAACAGAAAAGGCAGTTCCTGATGCAGTTTAGAGTGGAATTGCAAAGCTTTCAGGATCGCATTGGGAAAGACCCCTTGCTTAGTAAAGATAGTGAATTGCAGCTAGATAGCGAATTCCGCCAGATAAAAGATGAGATAGTCCCCAAACAAGAAGAGCCACCAAACAAATAGCAATGCGTAACAACACACGCCCTCTTGTGTTTGATAAATAAAGGAACGAGACGATGAATATATTCGAAACGGCAGCATGGCTTAAAGATAGGCTGCCACAGCTTCCCAAGTATGCCATTATACTGGGAACCGGGCTTAGCGATATGGCGGAGGAATTCCCTACCCTGTACAAGATACCTTACTCTGAGATTCCCGGGTTTGTTAACAGTACAGCACCTTCGCACAAAGGATTTCTGGTCTTAGCCGAAATACACAAACAGCCGGTATTATTCTTGCAGGGGAGATTTCACTTTTATGAAGGCTATGCCATGGAGCAGGTTATATTCCCTACAAGGGTTTTAGCGGCTTTGGGAGTAAAAGCTTTGATTGTTACCAATGCTGCTGGAAGCTTGAGATTAGAGCTTCCCCCTGGTGCCATAGTGCAGCTTTGCGATCATATTAACTTTATGGGAACAAATCCGCTGATAGGTCATAATGATGAGAATCTGGGAGAACGTTTCCCTTCCATGAACCAGCCCTATGACCCGGCTTTCTGCAAGCTTTGTGATGAGATTGCTGCCAAACAGGGGATCGAAACCCATAAAGGTGTTTATCTTGCCGTAACCGGCCCCAGCCTTGAGACCAAAGCCGAATGTGCCGCCTTCGCAGCATGGGGAGCAGATTTGGTGGGGATGTCCACAGTACCGGAAGTAATCGTTGCACGCCATGCGGGCATGAAGGTGCTGGCATATTCCATTGTTACCAACTATAGCAACCTATTTCACGAGCAGGCGCACTCCCAAGAAGAAATACGGCACCATGCGGGAATTTCGGGCGCACAGTTACGGAACATCCTGTCAGAGTTTATTCTTGAAGCAGCACAGAACTTTTCATTGACATAAGTTGTGGGATCATATTACTTGGATATTCTCATTTTTTTAGATATGGAACAAAGGAGATAGAGATGGCAGTAAAGAAGCTAAGTACTGAAAAACTAAAGCACTATGAGGAGATTATCCTAAAGGAACTCCATGAAAGTGTTAGCTATATAGAGAACATAAACAAAGACCAAAGCATCGGTGCCCGTGAGAGCAGTGGTGACTTATCCAGCTATGCCTATCATCAGGCAGACCAAGGCTCAGACACGAATCTAATGGAACAAACCGTGATGCTAATGGAAGGCGAACGGGAGAAGATCAGGAAGCTGAATGATGCCATGCGCCGCATTGCAGACGAAACCTATGGTGTTTGCGAGATGTGTGGTGAATATATTCAGGATACTCGTTTAGAAGTAATCCCCTACGCTACCAATTGCTTTGACTGTACGGAAAAAATGGAAGACAAGAATAGGCGGAGAAGACGGTGATTGCACCTTTATCCAAATTTAAAATGGCTCCTGCGGTCTTGATTATGCTGATTCTTTTAGTTTTAGACCAGTTCAGCAAGACGATGGTTCGCATGTATATGGACTTGCATCAGAGTATTCCTTTGCTAAAGGACTTGTTTGGGGATACCTTCATGTTAATCTATGTGCAGAATACTGGTGCTGCCTTTTCGTTGGGTTTCAATAGCGATCTTATCAACCGTATATTCTTCATTACTGTTACCATCTTAGCTCTCTTTTTTATTGTATATTTACTTCGTCGCAGCCAACACCGTATCCAGGTTTATGCCTTTGGATTCGTTTTAGGTGGGGCAGCAGGTAATCTTATCGATAGGATTATCTATGGCGGCGTTACCGATTTTTTTAGTGTGGACTTTCCTGATTTCATCATGCAGCGATTCCCTATCTTCAATGTGGCTGATAGTGCCATCTTTATCGGTGTGTGCTTGCTAATTGTAGATATGCTGTTCATTAAGGATATTCCCGAACCCGAACCCGAACCACCCTTAACAGAAATTACCACCAAGGAGATATAAATGAAAGGTGTAGTTTTACTTATTTTAGTCCTCGTGCTTTGCACAGGAATCTCTGCACAGGTGCGCACCTGTCGCGACATACAGACAACCACTGAAGTTAGTGGCAATTCCCCCTATATGGATCAAACCGTACAGGTTCGAGGAATTGTTACTGCTATAAAACGCGGAAGCAGTTTCTTTATCGGTGACGCTCTTAGTGCTGGCGATGACGGCCGCTGGAGTGGTTTATCTGTTTCTGATGCCACCCTAAGCAACACAGTGCAATTGGGAGATATGTATAACATCACTGGCACGGTGAAAGAAGTCGGCGGCGTTACCAAGCTAATGTTGCTTACCGGTAATCAGTTAGAATCTCCAGGAAATCCTGTTCCCGTTAGCACTGTTACAACTGCTATATTGCCTTTTGGGAATGCCAGTTCTGAGGCATGGGAAGGGGTAATGGTTCGGTTCAACAACGTTAAGATCACTACTTCGGTAAACATATTTGGTCAATTCCAATTTGCTGATGCGGATGTAGCAGGAGTTGCCGAAGCGAAAGTGGATGACTATTTATATGCATACCCTTCTTCTTCAATAGTTGTGGGAGATACTTGGTACAAGATTCAGGGCGTTGTAGATTACTCGACAAGTGATGGCTATCGGGTACTTCCGCGCAGTTTATCTGATTATACTAAAGAAGATAACATCCAGGCTACTAAAATCAGCATAAAGTCGGCAAGTGGAAGCCTAGATACTGAAGCGAGAGTAGAGGTAAAAACTACTAAGCTTAAAACTGAATGGAACGTTACAAAGTATAGCATGATCCTGAATATTGATGCGAGTCTTGTACGATTCAACGGCGTGGATATTAATGGCACCATAACTCCTACAATACCCACATATACTGTAGTGGGAAACGTAATAACGATTACTTATGATGGCGCAAAACTTATTGCTCCTGAAGGTGAATCAACCTTGATTAAGCTACTTCTGGAACCCCAAACATATGGTGTCGTGCCTTTGGTAATTACCAGCTTCAGCTATAATGATATTCCTATGACAGCTTTAGAAAACGGCAATCTCTCTGTTGTCCTTGCAGATTTTGTCGCCTATATGAATATCGGAACAGCCACCAGCGACAAGAATATTTTCGATCCCATGGTTGGGAAGATCAAAATTGAATATGGCACTAAGGGTGGCTTTCTTGCCCGTGCGATAATTCGCATCTATGATGCTCAAGGTAGAGTGGTAGCCACTCCATTGAATAAGAACTTTACAGGTGCTACTACTGTCCAACAGATAGATTCATTTGAATGGAATGGCAGAGACGGCTCGATGAATTTACTTCCTCCAGGATTGTATTATTGCAATATGGAAGTTGCCAATAGGCAAACCGGTGCCATCGCCCGATCGGTGCAACCCATAGTTATTAAAGCCCGGCTGAAGTGAGGTGAAGCATGAAAAAGTTAATTATAATAAGCGTGATCCTAATCCAATCTGTACTGCTATTAGCGGTTTTTAATGATTACCAGCCCTCAGCACGTGCACGTGGTATGGGTAATGCCTTCACCGCTGTAGCCGATGATGCTAATGCCCTCTTCTACAATCCCGCTGGTTTAACTGCCACCCATTATGGTGTGAAGATTGGCTTTGCCAATTTGTTTAACCAGGAGTTTTCGGAATTCAAGACTGCCGCAGTGGGTGTGCAACTTCCTGCAAAGCTTGGCACGATTGCCGTTGGAGCAAGGATGTTGGATGTGGATTTCGAAGAATACTCTTTGATGAGTGAGCAGATATGGAGCATTGGTCATGGGATAACATTGGTTAAAGATGTCCATTCCGAGATCAGCTTTGGCTACACTGGCAATTTCTACAACCTGTCTATGGATGGTGAGAGTGACGATAGCGCGCTGGGCTTGGATTTAGGCGTTTTAGCGCTACTCCATGGAAGGACTAAGTTTGCCTTTGCGGTAACCAATATCAACAAAGCCAAGATGGGAAAGGACAACCAGATTGATCTGCCGAACAAGCTTTCTTTGGGTATTGCATACTCTCCCTACGATAGA
>JALNXT010000054.1 GCA_023230245.1 Candidatus Cloacimonadota bacterium | reverse complement strand
CCCTGCATCATTAAACTTCCTGGCAAGGTGGATGGAATATTCGCTTTTCCCGCTTCCGAAAGCTCCGATAACAATGTATAAGTTAGCATTCATCTATTAACTCCTGGTTTAAGTATTTATGGCTAAAGAGAGGGTGAGTGGGGTTAGATTTAACAAAGAGCAAAAGAGTAAAAGAGAAAAAGAGAGAAAAGAAGGGAAAGAAGTATGAGGAAAGAGATGATAATATTATTGTTTCCATATAGGAATATTGTCTGCTATCACTAAGCTCACAACTCATTGTCAATTCTCCATTCTCAATCACATAGCTCTCTTTTACTCTTTTACTCTTTGTTAATTCTTTTCACTTACTCTTTTACTCTCCACTAAACACAGCCTCTCTCAGTAAAGAGTAGTCTGCAAAAAAGCCATCTGCAACTGTTTTTATTATGGGATGGAACTCTGTGCTATCGGCATCGTATATGGCAAAAACATCCATTCCCGCCGTCTTACCTGCTTGTACACCGGTTAGAGTATCCTCTATCACAAGGCATTCCTTGGGGGTAACATCCAGCCGCTCTGAAGCTAGCAAATAGATATCAGGAAAAGGCTTACCTTTCAAGTGTTCGTCACCAGTTACGGCGCAGCTAAAGAATTGCCAAAGATCATTATGGATTAATGATTTCTGCGCCAATTCCAGAGAATTGCTGGTTCCAAGTCCAATACGATATTGTTTGGCGTGTAATTCGCGCACCAGATCTCCCACACCGGGCTTCAACAGTACATCATTTTCGTAGTGGTGGCTAACCATATCAGTCCATTCCTGCATAATACTTGCGGTGCTATCCTTCAAACCAAAGCGGTCTTTAAAGTACTGTGCAGTCTGGATAAAACTATTACCATGCGGAAGGTGTGCAAAGAGATCAGTAGGCACTTCAATGCCTCTGCTGTTGAGGAATTCCATATCTACGCGACGCCAAAGCGACATAGAATCTATCAGGGTTCCGTCGAGATCAAAGATTATTGCTTTATACTTCATATAAAGAAGCAGAAAATTGCAGAGCACAAAAAAGTCAATAGTAAAAAAGAATGGAGCGGGAAACGGGGCTCGAACCCGCGACTTCAACCTTGGCAAGGTTGCGCTCTACCACTGAGCTATTCCCGCTCGCTGTGCTAAATAGCACTTTTTTAACTATAGAGCAGGATTGGAATCCTGCACTACAGAAAAGTATGGTACCAGAGGCCGGAATCGAACCGGCACGGGCTTGCACCCGAGGGATTTTAAGTCCCTTGTGTCTACCTGTTCCACCACTCCGGCACTAAATTCTTGGAGGCGACACCCGGATTTGAACCGGGGATGGAGATTTTGCAGACCTCTGCCTTACCGCTTGGCTATGTCGCCTTATAAACTGGAGCGGGAAACGGGGCTCGAACCCGCGACTTCAACCTTGGCAAGGTTGCGCTCTACCACTGAGCTATTCCCGCTTATGTGAAACATCATTCTCGTTACAAGAAAAAAGTGGTGGGTAATCTGTCAATCAAAAAGTATCTTTCTCACTGAAGATTTCGGCAGTAAAGCGATATACACGGCTATTTACATCTTTATGTGCACCACTGTTCAAGCCTGCTTTACGGCAAACTTCACGCAGGAAAGTGGGCGCATCCCATCCCCATTCCACTGCCACTTGAGGAAGCAATAAACCGCTGCCATAGGGATGGATAATATACAAGCCATCTCTGCCTATCACCGGTTCTTCTCCTGGTTGCAACTGCTCCAATTCGCTTAAAATAGAAAGTTCAATGCAGATGCTTTCCAATTCTCTTTTTTCCAGAGGGGCAAAGCGTGGATCTCGGAATGCAGCAGCTTCCGCCATCTCTACAATGCTGCCAACAATAGATTTATAACCCTTGATATAGCCAATACAACCGCGCAATTCAGCTCCGATATGGAGGCTTACAAACAATCCCCGCTTAGCTTCAAACTCTGCATCAGTAGGTTTGTCAATACGCTGTTGCTCGAAATGACAAGTTATCACACTTCTGGCTAAATCAAGCAATGCTTTTTTTTGCTGCGGACTAAACATAAAACCTTCCTGTATTAATCTAATACTGTAGAGCAGTCATTCCAATGCTGCTAAACACTCTCTTCAGCAGGATTAGAATCCTACTCTACGGCAACACTAGATGCTTATTTTTGCGGCTAAATAGCCAACCACCTGCTGATTGTTACCAGAGACAATCCCCGAATGAGTGTAGTTTATTAGCTTTGCTTCGGGAGCTGTATAATAATCCGCCACATAGAGCAGAGTAAGAATTGCTCCAATCCCGCAGGCTTCTGCACGGCCTTGTTTAACCGAATCCCACAGCTTATCGGGTTGCATTGCCAATACATTATTTATCAGTTCCTGATCTAATTCCTCTGCCCTATCCGCGCTGTGATAGTGGGATAAATCTGTGGAGCAAAGGATCACCACCCGCTGCGATGATTTGTACATTACATCATTGATCATGGTTGCCAGTTTCTTTGCCACCGAGGGGATTTGATTACCAATCATGATAGGCAAGATTGTGGCATGTGGGTAGAAATAGCTGATGAAGGGAAGCTGTATCTCCATGGAGTGCTCATTCTGGTGATAACTAAGATCTATTTTTTGGTTAGTTTGAGGCGAGAGCTTATCATAAAACTCTCTATTCAGTTTCAAACATCCCAGGGGATTTTCATATTCGCTATAGGGAGATATGCTAAAATCGAAGTGTTGTCCTTGGTGACTGGGGTGCAGCAAGATAAAGCTATCGATATTCTCTTCACTAATGCTGTGCATGCCAAGAGCAGCGCACTGTCCCGAATACATATAGCCTGCATGAGGCAGAATAAGCCCCAGATTGCGTTCATTTAGTTTTGGCTCTTTGGCTGTGCTGATCCATGTTTCTATCTGACGTTTCACCTGATCCCCAAATCTGGGGTAAAAGTTTCCTGCGTGAGCTGGATTGCGAATCAATTGTCACCTCCTTCCAGCGGTTCTGGTAAAAAGATAATATAGGTGCCCGCCTGGTTATCATCTTCGTTAGGGTTCTGTGTTTGCCAAGCTGGGGTATAAACTGGGCTGATCACTGCTATTTTTAGTTTTGGCAATGCTTCCATAACCCGCGAAACAGTTCCCAGAAAAGCACGGCTGTGAAAATCTCCGTTAAAATGTATTAACCTGGATTTGGGCTTTGCCTTCAGTGCAAAGACAATGCTTTCTGCCATGGTATCATCCTTTAAACATTGCGCCTGATACATGGGTTCAATAGTGTTCATCTCGGCATTCATCGCATGCATGGGAGAGCTGTCTGCACCCATATAAGCATAAAAAGCTGATTTATAGGCATCATCGGGAGCAGTAATTTTAGCAGCCAGCCAGCCACGTTCTTCGGCATCCAATTCCTCCAGAAATTCCATACCCTGTCGGGCAAGTTTTCCGGCATAAATACGGGGAACATTGGCAGCAATAGCCTTCAATTTATGTTCCTTGGCATATTCCACCAAAGGCTTATAATCGGGATCGTAATTCCCCCAAGGACGCGAGTTTTCCAAAAAGTTTGCTTCATCTATCTTGCCTTCCACATAATCTGTTAAAACAGACTGCACATCGCGCTCGAACATCTCGAAAGATAGCACTAATTCTCTTTTTCCATCAAGCAAGGGCAGAATATCCCTCTCTAACTGATGCAAGGTGCTATTATCGTGAAACTCTCCAAAAAAGATGAGGTCATAAGCTTCCAAGGCTTTGCCAAGGTCTTGTAGAGTTAGCGTTTTACCGTCTTTAACCTGAACGATACGCAGGTCATCTGCCCATGCCAGGCTTAGGGATAACAGAGTAATAAGCAGGAATATATATTTCATAAACCGATCCTTATATTGTTGTCTTCTCTTTATATAATAAACGGGATTGCGTTGCATAGCCATCAAGAATTTCCACCAACGTATCTTTAGCTTCAATGGGAAGCTCTAAGATAAAAGAAACCTGGCTGGCATACTGCGCATCACTGAGGATTGCTTCCAGTTCTTTGCATTTATATTTCAGGCTTTCAAATGTCTGGTAATCGCAACTTACTAAGTAAGATACATAGTCTCTGGCGGGGATCAGCTCTGCCATTTTTATCGCTTCTTCCACAGCTTCCCCATAGGCATCAATCAAACCTTTAACCCCCAGCTTTATGCCTCCATAATAACGCGTTACCACCGCCAAAGTATTGGTAAGTTCATGCCTTAACATGGCGTTTAGCATCGGTTTTCCGGCTGTGCCACCAGGTTCTCCCGCATCGGAATAATAGCTGGTTTCCTGGTTAGTCCCGCATAGATAGGCATAGCAATTGTGAGTAGCGTTGCTATAATCCTTGATATGCTCATTTAGCTGGACACGTGCCTCTTCCACATTCGCCACTGGATATAACACCGCTATGAACTGCGAGCGGAGGATTTTTATTTCTGAGCTAACCTTAGCTTTTATCGCAAAATACATCATTTCACCTTGGGCAAATCGCTCCAGCGAGTGGTGAAACATGGTGATAGTTTTGCCCTGCGCATCTGCCAATCCTTTTGTATCCCGCTGCTGGCATAGAACAAGGTATCCTGTCCATGCTTACGGTTCAGTTTATCTACTATATCCATCAAGGCTTTACGCTTATCATCCAGATAGCAAGCTTCAATAAAGCTGAGCGGCACATCTGCTTCCGCGATTATATCTGCAAACATCACTCCCGCCTTTTTATACTCAAAACCGGGAAGATACAGTTCTTCCAAAAGAGACAATGCAGCCCTAATGAGATCAGGAGTATAGGCAGTAGGCGGAAATAGCGTGGTGGAAAGCGAATTGCTATATTGTGCACCTTCTTTGAAGCGATTGGTGGAAAGAAACACCATTATATGCCCCGCCACGCTTTTCTGTTTGCGCAGCTTTTCGGCGGCTCTGGTGGTGTAATTAGACACCGCTTCCTGCAGCTCCGCCAAGTCCGAAACCTGTTTTCCGAAAGAGCGGGAGTTCACAATGCTCTTCTTAGAACTGGGAGCTTCGTCCATATCTATGCAGGAAAAGCCACGCAGCTCCAGCACCGTCTTAAGTCCCACACTGGTCATATAATGATCCACAAACTTATCGTCGGCATCCCTAAGCTGCAACGCATTTTCTATATGATTTTGCCTTAGGAACTTATCGTATTGTCTGCCTATCCCCCATATCTCGCCAACGGGAGTTCTTTCCAGAGCTTTTTTTATTCTATCTTCGTCCATAATGCATAGCGAACCCTTGAAAGCAGGAATCTTTTTGGCATGGTGATTGGCAATCTTAGCCAGCGTCTTGGTGCTGGAAATACCAACGGATACAGGTATCCCCGTCCACTTTTCCACTGTTTGCTTCATCCTGCGTCCCAATTCTTCCAAGTCTCGCGTACGAAAGCCCGTTAGCCCTAAAAAAGCTTCGTCTATACTATAAATCTCTATATCGGGGGAAAACATGGATAGCACTTCCATCACACGGGCACTCATATCGCCATAGAGGGCGTAATTGGAGGAAAACAAAGCACCACCATGTTTCTTGATTAGTCCTTCATGCTTAAATCCGGGTGCACCCATAGGGATTTTGAGGTCTTTTATCTCCTGAGAACGGGACACAATACAGCCATCATTGTTAGATAATACAGCCACCGGTTTCCCCAGCAGAGCAGGATTGAAAACCCGCTCGCAGGAAACGTAGAAGCTGTTGCAATCTACCAATGCAATGATGTTGTCCTGTCTTAGCCCCGTAGTGTTCATTTTACCTCTTTCCTTTTTTATCTGTAAAGGCAGGATTACATTGTTACAAGGCGGTGTAAAGTGTCAAGATGAAACGAAAAGCAACACTCACATCCCCCCGATATTATCTATCAGCCGTTTGTGAATGTGGCAAATCTGATACGAGCTAAAGAAACAGCTTGACTTATATCCAGCCCCATAATACCTTTGTACTTTAAAAATGCTAATTTTTCTATTGTCATAATATGCAAATATGAAAGGAGTTATGATGTTTAACTTTAGGTTTGTTTGCTTAATTACGAGTTTGTTGTTTTGTGTGGGGCTTGCTGCAGAACTTACAACAGATTGGTTTGGAGCTTATGGAGGTGCAGGAACTGAAGAGGCAACGGCAACTTGTTTTGATAATGCCGGCAACTACTATGTTGCAGGCAACTTTAGCGGCTCACTAACCATTGGAAGCCAAACTCTTAGCTCTGGCGCTCATACTTTTATCTTCGTAGCGAAATTCAATTCCGCAGGGCAATTTATCTGGGCAAAGCAAAGTTCTGGCTCATCCGGTAACACTTGTTTAGCATACGTGAAATCTATCTGTGCAGATGTAAATAACAATCTTTACATCTGTGGGAATTTCAAAGACAAAATGGGCTTCGGGATAAGCGGAGCATCTGCCCTTAGTTCACTTAACTATAATGATATCTTTGTCGCTAAGTTAAACTCATCAGGAGCTTTCGAATGGGCAACACAAGCTGGGGGAAGTGCTGATAATGATTATGCAAACAGCATTTGCATCGGAGCTGATAATTCCCCAGTATTATGTGGTGATTTTTCGGGGAATGCAACCTTGTTCGGAACTTCGGTAACCAGCTCTGGGAGCAAAGATATCTTTGTTGCCAAATTGAGCCCCATTGATGGTAGTTGTTTACATCTTTCTCACTTTGGTAGCTCTGGGTCTGATACTGCAAACTCAATCTGTGCAATTTCAAATGGAAATTATGCAATATGTGGTACATACAACGGCAGCATTGCCTTCGGTTCCACCAATTTAAACGACATAGGAAGAGAAGCTTACATATGCAATTTGGACAGTAACCTCGCTCCCTTATGGGCAAACAGCAGCAATGGCACAGGAGACCAAGATGGTGATACGGTAAGTGCCAATGGCAGTTCCATCGTTATCAGCGGCAGATATACGAATGCCGTGAATTTCGGTGATTTATCCTTGTCTGCTCCTCTTACAGGGTATGCTTTATTTGCAGCGAAACTGGATTTATCTGGGAACTTTGTGTGGTTGACGAGTATGGAAGCAACAACGAGTGCCGGTAAATGCTTGGTTTCTTATATCCATACCAATGCGGAACTATACTTGGCTGGTGTCTTTACGGGCTCACTCGGTGCTTTAGTTAGCAATGGAAGCAGTGATGGCTTCATCTTAAAACTCAGTTGCGACGGGGATTCTCTTTGGGCGCAATCTTGGGGCGGGACTGGTGCAGACTTTGCGTATAGCATTTGCGGGAACCCAGCAGGGCAAGTGCTTTGTGCGGGATATTATTCTGCCGGAACCACCAACATTTTAGGAAATCAGGTAACTAACTATGGTACCAAGGACATTTTCGCCATCCTAATCAGTGAAACAAGTGCCATGATCCCCGCTTCACCACAAAATGTAAGAATTGTCAGGATGGCTGGGACTTTACAGCTTGCTTGGGATGCCGTAACTGTTTCACAAACAGGTAGTCCGCTTGCCGTTAGTGCTTATCAAATTTATCATAGTAACACCTTGCTGGAAGAAGACTTTCAGTTGCTTGGCACATGCACTGGAACAAGCTATATTTTATCAGGTGCAGAAACTGGTGATAATGTCCGTTTCTACAGAGTGATAGCAGTTCCATAATCTATTTTTCCTTGCTTATCCGATAGCGATTGGATGCTGTACTGAAGCGGTGTTGATCGGGTTCTATCCCGATGAGATCCCGATCGGATCCCGATGAACCCCCTTTCGGTTGAGCAAGGAAGCGGCTGGAAA
>JALNXT010000053.1 GCA_023230245.1 Candidatus Cloacimonadota bacterium | reverse complement strand
TCTGCTAAACTGCATCTTCACCAAAAGAATACTGAAAAAGCACGGCAAAGCTATGACCGTCTGCTATTACGTTACACAGGATCAAAAGAGGCAAAACGGCTTTCTCGCCGCTTCAAGTAAATGAATTTTAGTGAGCTTGAAGGCTGCACTGCTGTCTTGGGAGGCAGTTTCGATCCCATTCATGCGGGGCATTTACATATCGCCCATCAGGTGCTATTGCTTACCAAAGCTGCATGTGTGTTATTCGTGCCGAGTGGCAATCACCACTTTAAAGCGGGCAAAATCCGTCTAAACTATACAACCAGATTCAGGCTCGTTGAACTGGCTATTGCCTCTGAGCCTCGATTTGCCATCTCAAGAGCAGATGAAACTGGTAGAGGATATACTTCTCACCTCATGCAAAAACTGTTCTCAGAAAACCCCCGTACGCGCTTTATTTTCATCATTGGAGCTGATAATCTTGCCAAACTTGAAAAGTGGTATGATTTCCCGTGGTTAGCTGCCAACCTACACTTTCTTATCCTTCCCCGTCCGGGGTTTAGCGTTCAAGAGATTAAGTTGGAAGGTATTATTGCGACTGAATTACCGATTGCCATATCTCCCATCTCTTCAACTGAGATAAGAGAACGCATTGATAGAGGTGACAGTATAAATGGCATGGTGCCAGAGACTTTAGAAAAAGAAATAGTTCGCCTGTATAATAGGCAACAAGGAAAAGCATGAATAAATCTAAGCAGAGCTTTTTAGACCGCATTCCACTAAGCCCCCATCAAAGTATGGGTGAGGAAATAGCCAATGCGATAACTCACGGAATAGGGGTGGGGCTATCCGTCGCAGCACTCGTAATCCTGGTTGTTTTTGCAGCCAAACGCAGTGATACATGGAAAGTTGTGTCATTCAGCATCTATGGTGCCACCATGATAACTTTGTATCTTGCATCCACTCTTTACCATAGTTTCCCGCAACCAAAGGTGAAACGCTTTTTCAGGATATTAGACCATTCCTCCATCTTCTTTCTGATTGCGGGTACTTACACCCCCATCACAATAGGTACCATGCGAGGTGGCTGGGGCTGGACTTTATTCGGGATTATCTGGGGCTTAGCCATCGCGGGCATCAGCCTGAAAGTATTTGCCTTGGGCAAGCTGAAAAAAGTATCCATTGCTGTTTACATCATCATGAGCTGGATGGTTGTTATTGCGATTAGACCTCTTTTGCATGCTGCTCCCCCTTCCTTTCTTATCTGGATGCTAATCGGCGGTTTAGCCTACACGCTTGGCATCGTATTTTACACCGCCAAGCGCTTGCCCTATCACCATAGTGTTTGGCATTTGTTTGTTCTGGGTGGTAGTATCTGCCACTTTTTTGGCATGCTACAATTGATGAAGTAGGGCAGCATACCAGAAAAACCTCTTGACATTCCCTGCCCCTGTAAATTCATGACTTTCTGACTATAATTACGCATATATATCAAGGAGATAGACTAAAATGAAACGTACTTATCAACCACATAACAGACCCCGTAAGAGCACACATGGTTTCCGCAGCCGCATGGCTACCAAGAATGGCCGCAAGGTCTTGGCACGTCGTAGAGCAAAAGGGAGAAAAACCTTAAGCGTATGACCTTATGGTGCGGTGGATCACATCTCACGCTGAGTACACCGAATTCAGAAACCCCGATTTTCAGCTTCGGACGGCATATTTCTATGTTCCTGGGCTTAACCGTGTTGATGAAACGGCTGTGGGTATCACGATTAGCCGCAAGGTTGGCAATGCTGTGTGCAGAAACTTGCTTAAACGCAGAATTAAAGCGTGGATCAGAGAAAATATTACCCTTATACCGGAAGGTTTCAAGCTTGTGATTAGCGCCAAAAACGGGGCTGGTGAGCTTTCCTGGCAGGGTTTGAGCGAGCAAATGTCCACCCTTATTGCCCTATTGACCAAACGCCTTAGCACATGAATTTCATCCTGCGTGTACCCAATCTACTGTTCCTAGGCATTATCAGGCTATACCAAATTGCCATATCCCCTTATCTTCCAAGAAGCTGCAGGTTCGTTCCATCTTGCAGCCGTTATGGCTTCGAAGCTTTTAAAAAGTATAACTTTATTAAAGCTACATATTTAACCGTTTGGCGCATAGTGCGTTGTAACCCCTTTAACAAGGGTGGTTACGACCCCCTTCCCTAAGGAGGATTCTTATGGATAAACGAACTCTAACTGCAATTTTGCTGATGATTATCCTCTACATGGTATTCAGTCAATTTGTATGGAAACCTCAACAACAACAAAGACAGCAGCTAGCCCAAGCAGCAAAAGAAAGTGCTGCTCCCGTCGCTTCTGAACCAATTAAAGCTCCGGTTGATAGCATCGTCTCAGCACCGATCGCAGATAGCCTTTTTGTCAGCAATGCCGCACCGGAGTTATTACAGCTTTCCAATGACCTTATGACCGTAACTTTCAACACCAAGGGTGGAGACATCCAGCAAGTGGCGCTACACAAATTCCTCACCCATGACAAGAAACCGGTTAGCTTAATTCCCGTCAATCGCTCCATTGCGGATTTGAAGCTAATCCATCCCGGTAGCGAAACCAACCTTTCACAAACAGTTTTTGGCTACAAGATGTCAGCCGATTCATCGTATGTAAGCTTCTATTTGGGCGATTCTGCCTCACCACAGGTAGAAAAGCGTTTTACTTTGGACAAGCAGTATGGCATCGCTCTTGATGTTTCCGTCAGCGGCATCCAAGCTATGAGCGGAATCGAGCTTGATTTCTCTTCCGGCATTGCCGATACAGAACGCATTAACAAGAGCAAAACTCAGGATTACAAATTCCTGATGTATGCAGATAACCAGATACAAAAGACCAGTCTTGCCAAATTTAAGAAAGCTCAGCCACAGGGATCCTTCAACAATTTCTCTTGGGCAGCTTTGCGCAGCAAGTATTTCACCATTGCGCTAAAGGAAAAAGAGCCAAGCCTAATGCGCAATTTTAAGACCGGCGTCAATAAGACCACTGGCAACCCCTTCTTTATCATCGATTCTCGCCAAGGGGATGCCAAACAAAGCTGGCGTCAGAACTTCACTATCTATGCGGGTCCTGCAGAGTATGGGATAATGAAGCAATATGGCAGACAGATGGATAACATTCCAGAGCGTGGTGTAAGCTGGTTGCGTTGGCTTGCCAACATCTTTGCCTGGTATCTGAAGTTTCTCCACCGCATAGTTAAGAACTATGGTGCAGTGCTGCTGATATTTGCCTTAACCATGAAGCTGCTTTTATACCCATTAACGCATAAACAGATGGAGCACGGCTTAAAGCAGCAACAACTTCAACCTCAACTTCAACAGATCCAGAAGCTTTACGCTAACGACAAAGTGAAGCAACAGCAAGAAATGAACAAGCTCTATAAGGACAATAATACCAGTCCGCTAGCGGGTTGTTTGCCTCTGCTGATTCAATTTCCCATTATCATCCCGCTTTACAATGTTCTTCGTTATTCTCTGGATATGCGCAACGCCTCTTTCGTCTTTTGGCTGAAAGATCTCTCAGAGCCAGATCCTTACATGGTTCTGCCTATTATTATGGGATTGTTCATGATCGTTCAATCTCGCATGATGCGCCCCGCAGCAATGGACGAATCTCAAATGGATGATAAACAGAAAGCCATGCAATCTCAGCAGAAGATGATGACATGGATGATGCCGATTATGATGTTCTTCATCTTCAAAGGTATGCCAGCGGGTTTAGTACTTTATTGGACGGCTTTCAATATCCTGTCCGTAATCCATCAGTACTTTCTGAATAAACGCTTTAAAAACAAGGAAAATATATGACAACTATAGATAAGAGCGGAACCAGCGTAGAAGATATTATCTCTGCATTCCGCAAAGAAAACACGATTCGCGATTGGGAACTTAAATACGATATCTTAAAAAAGCCAAATAATGGTATCTTCGGACTTTTTGCCAACAAAACTGCCTTAGTACGCTTTCATCTGCCAGACACTGCGGATCGCGCTAAATTATTTACCACCAGCTTGCTCACCAAAATGGGTTTGGGTTTCGATTCCATCTCCGCCAAACTGGAAGGCAAGACACTATATCTGGAAATCAATGGCTGCAAAGACACAGGTTTCCTGATTGGTAAAAATGGAAATATGCTGGAAAGCATCCAATTCCTGGTAAACCGCGTGTTTGAATACGACCGGAAGATAGAGCGAATCTATCTTGATGCCGATGGCTACCGTGAACGTAGGGAAGACTTTTTCTTCCGGCAGTTTTTACCCCAAATATCCAAAATCAAAACACAGGGAAAACCTCTCACTCTCGAACCCATGAGCGCGGGAGAACGTCGCATCATTCACCGTCACATTGAGCGAGACAAGGGTTTACGCACCCTTACTATCGGTGAAGGCGAAAAAAAGCGCATTGTAATATTCTCTGCCAAGCAAAGCGAGAAGGAAGTCCTTTCGCAAACTAATGGCGAAAAAAGCAAGCCTGCCTCTGGAAAAACAGATGACAAGAAAACACCGGCTGTAGCTAAAAAGAGCCGTCCCAATACTCCTCGTCAGCCCAAGACAGCCAAACCGGCAATACCGGAAGGCACCAATGCTGATTACCCATTCAAAATTGCAGCACCACGAACTCCCAAGCCAAAGCCAGAAGCCGGTGAAACTGATGAGCAATCCCCTAAAACCGCTGCTCCACGTCCCAATAGACAGCGTCGCCGTCCTCCCAGACCCGAAAGCAGCGAGTAAGTATGCAGCCCATCCATAAAGTAAACGCCGGCCATTATTGGTCAGATGGCGGTGCCTTCATGGGAGTTATGCCCTGGGCAATTTGGAGCAAACATACGCAAGTGGACGAGCGTCGTCGCCAGAAACTGGAGATGAATCTTTTGCTTATCATGATCCCGGGACGGAACATTTTGGTGGATACCGGCTTGGGTAATAGACTTTCTGCTAAGCAAGTTGATATTTATCAACCCTCGGAGTTCATGCTACCCTTTGCCCTTAGTGAAATCGGGTTAAACGATATTGATATCACTGATGTGGTTCTCACGCATCTGCATTTCGATCATGCCGGAGGCATCGTAACCTCTTTTGGTGATACCGATGCGCTCACCTTTCCCAAAGCCACACATTGGATTCAAAAGTCCGAATGGGAAATGGCAAAAAACCCCGACGATTTAAACCATGCTGCCTACAATTTCGCGCACCAGCTAAGTTTATTGGAAAGCAGCGGCACGGTAAAATTGATAGCAGGCGAGTGCGAGATTGCCAAAGGAATCACCTTGATTGAAGTTGGCGGACATAGTGTGGGCAGCCAAATAGTACAGGCAGATTTACCCGAAGGATTTTACATTTATGCGGGAGATATTGTCCCCACATACTTCCATACCTCCCTCGCGATAACTTCCGCCTATGACATCGCCCGCAAGGACACTTTTGCTGCCAAAAAGCTAATCTATAAACGGCTGAAGGAACGGGACGGGATACTGCTTTTAGATCACGACCTAAGCCGCTGGGAAATTCCAGCCTCAGAGCTTAGAATGTAACTATTTTCATCCGTAACCGCAGGGATTATCCTGCGGTTATTTGTATAGGCACAGATATGCTGTCTGCTCTGCAACTTTTAGCTGGAACTTAGTGTTTGCCGCCACGATGAATGTTTCGCCGGCGGGAAATACCTTCCATTCTATTGCATCCGGTAACAGTACCTTCAACGCACCCGAAATCACCGTCATATATTCAATTGTAGATGTGCCAAATTCATATTCGCCGATATCCATCACACCCACGGTGCATTTTCCATTTCCATTGTTCAAGCCTATGGATTTTACCTTGCCACCGAAATATTCGTTTACTGCTAACATCTTCATCTCCTGTTGTTTATCTTATTAGAGCCAGTTTTACTAATATTACTTGCGTGTCCAGAACAATATTTCTTGTTTCACTTTTCTTGCAAGCATTGCCCTATCATTGCCCATTCATTGCCCTTAATAAGGGCAATGGGTGGGGGATGGTAGGGATCAACAAGCAACATAATTGTGGCACAAGCGGTATGTTTGGCTTATCATGTAAGTAAACACTTGTGGAGAGTAAAAATGAAAAATGCTATACTTACCCTATTGCTGATGCTTGTAGCACTGGGCTTGTTTGCCCACCCTGCCAGCGATGTTACCCTCAATTATGATGCTAAAACTATGTTACTTACCGTGACATACGACCATACAGTGAAAAATCCCGCCGATCACTATATCGAATCTGTGGTGATTAAAGTAAACGGCAAGGAAATCATCACTCAAAACCTTCCCGCACAGGAAGCTGCTAGTGGCGGAGCCTTAGTTTACAAAATGATTGGTGTGAAATCTGGTGCACTAATTGAAGCCACCGTTACTTGTAACAAAACAGGGAAGAAGACAGGCAAGCTGCCTATTAAATAAGGCAGAATGTGGAGGTTTTTCCACATATATCGGCGTAATTTCCACAATTGCTAGTTTAATAAAATGGTGATTATCCCGTTATTGCCTGCACATCATGTACTTAGCGAACTCTGTTTATTTGGAACAGTACTTGCGTTAATATAAACTTAGAATCTCAATCGACTATCCCTAAGTCGGTTAGTGATCTTATCCCTAAGATCACTATTGTGCGACCTCCTAAGTCAATTGCCTGTACCCCTTCTTCGGAAGGGGTTTTTTTATCCCTGAGCAAAAAAGAAGCCTGCATAAAAGCAGGCATCTTATCTAAATATATGGATTTACACTTCAGTTTAGTGGTAGAGATACCTTTTAATCTTCTGAGTAGGGGTCTTTTGGAAGGGTTCATTCACGATGTGGACTTTGGCGATGCGGCTAAACTCGGAAAGGATACGGTTTGCTTCCTTGCGGTTTTGCTCCATCAGCTCAGGTATCTTGTTTTCATGGATGTGAGCGGCATCCAGATTTTCCAAATCTGGATAAATGAGGGCATGAAGTTGCTTATCCCGCTCCAGCACCAATGCTTCCAGCACATAGGGCAGGTTGCATAGTTTCTGTTCCACCAGCTCGGGATAGATATTCTCTCCCGAAGGGCCAAGGATAACGTTTTTGCTACGCCCACGCAGATATACATAGCCATCAGCATCCATAGTGCCGATATCGCCGCTATATAGCCAACCGTTCTTCAGCACTTCGTTGGTAGCTTCTTCAAACTTGTAATATCCGCAGAACAATTGCTCTCCTTTAATCAGGATTTCGCCGGGTATTTTCTGTGGATCGGGAGATTCTATCTTGATCTCTATATACTTCACTTTGCGCCCACTGGATTCGTAGCGATGTTCAGCCCATCCCGCATAAGAGATCAAGGGACCGCATTCTGTCATCCCATAACCGATGGTGAAGGGAAATTTAATCCGCTTCATAAATTGCTCCACTTCGGCATTCATCGGTGCGCCGCCGGCAATCAGTTCGCGCACATTCCCGCCAAAAGCAGTGATGAGCTTTGCACGTATTTTCTTGCAAACAATCTTGTTTAGAATGGGGATTTTTAACATAGCTTGCATCTTGGGGGTTTCTACTAGGGGCTGAAGCTGTTTCTTGTAAATCTTTTCAATGAGCAGCGGCACGGTTAACACTATCTCCGGCTTCAAATCCTGCATGGCAGCCAGCAGTATCTTGGGAGCAGGAATCTTCTCCAAAAAGTTAATGTGGTTACCGCGGGTGAAGGGATAGAGCAGATCGAAACTACCGGCATAAGCATGCGCCAAAGGAAGGAATGCCAATACTTTGGAACCCACTTTGAAGAGCAGATTCTCGCGCGCGACAATCAGGTTTGCC
>JALNXT010000052.1 GCA_023230245.1 Candidatus Cloacimonadota bacterium | reverse complement strand
ATGGTTTGGTGGTGGGTTGACTCTAAAGGGGACGGGTCTTTTGATGAAGAGACAGTAAGAGAGAAAAGAAAAAGTTCTCCTTTAGGAGCCACAGTGGTCTACGCTGATGGAGATGGCTGTCTTAATCCCCCTGGGACTCACAACCATGGAGTCCTAAACATAGGCGAAGACGAATGCTACGAAATAGACGATAGCTATCTAACTCAATTTAAAAAATATCAAAAAACCCATCTTCGTAACTTTTGTGGATGGACAATTAATTTAAAAAATATGCCAAAATTTGTACCAAAAAACAATGAACTATATCTTTTAGTCGAAGGACCAGAGCAAAAACTAGCTATGGGCTTGGACGGAAGATTAGTAATTTACGATAATAAAGTAGATGCTTTAATTAATGCTGCTTCTCGTTCTAAGGAATATAAAGTTCCAGTTCCATTGACTATGGAAATGTGGGATCAATCTCCTAAGATAGATGGCAGAGGAAATAAATTATAAAAATATGAAATCATTTAGAATTCCACTTTTTAAAAAAATAATAGGGGCATTGACAAAGAGCTTCTCTAATGACGATGTCGCAATAGTGCCTAGAGAAGATGGCATTTATGTCGCCTACAAACAGGGAGGATCTTTAGTCGAAAGAAAAATCTACGATGAAAGACACAACTCTGAAATAGCTGGTATGGCTACTGGGCTTGGAGAAAATATCGGATCGATCAGAAGGACTTTTCTTCCTGGAGATTCCCTTAGGGCAGAAGAGTTGGCCTCTATCTCTAGCGGTGAACCAACTTTCGGCTACGTTGAAGCCTCAACTCCAGCAGAGCCTTATTCAACCTTTGCTAATATAAGAGACGGCCTTGATAACGGAGCGATCTCTTTTGTTCATAATGGGACTGAATACAATAATATCGCAATATCTTTACAGCCTAGAAAATTCTCTGAACAAAATATAGTTAATCACACTAACTACGCTGGGACCAGCAACGCAACAACTTCTAGAGGTATGACAGTCTCTATGGGAAACCTAAGCCAAGATCAACTTGTTATTAAGTCCCTGAAGGTTTATCTTATAGCTGGGGAGACTTATACCATTAAACTTTACAGAAACGAAGAAATGGTTGAACTGATACAGGAAAAAACAATAGTGGCTGCCCAGACAAAATTTCATGATGTCATCTTGGATGATGAATATTTGTTCGAGAATGGAGACGCAATGACTATAATCGTAGAGGGAACTAACTTCGATTACTTTTATCCAAGTGGTACTCCCTCCTATACTAAAAGTTGGGCAGATGGTTCAGAAGATGGAGTCTTTGATATAACAAATACTCTACCAATTAAATTGGTTGTTTGGCCTGCTATCGGACTGAATGATGAGTATGAAGATATAACTCCAGTGATTGAGTTAATACAAGAAAAAATAACAGAAGAGACTGGGGTTGAAGTCTTCCGTGAGGAGAATGCAGAACTTTGGAGATTTTATTTCAATGCTGGATTTATACAATTTGACACTGCATCTTCTAGTGGTTCAGACCTATTCTCTTTATTGGGTTTCGGAGCTGGCAGAACTACTGTTTACGGAGAGGGGTACAATGCTGAAGATGCTCCTGGAAAGCTAATCAGAATAGATAGCGCTGGTAAGGCACCAGACGGATTCATTTCTAGCGAGGAGTTTACAAGTAAGCCAACCACAATAGCAGTCCCAGCAGGTACAAAAAAAATAAAATTGTCTTTTAAAGGTTGCTATTTCGTTAATACGAGTTGCCATTCTGGAGAAGTGGAGCTGTCAGAAAGCAAACCAGTGGCGGTATTTCAAGACGGTCGTTATGATGAAAACATCTCTTTGAGTTATGACTCTGGCGCTGGGACCATCTCTGTTTCCTATACAACAAGTAACTTTAAATTCATAAAAGCTTATTATTATAGATGGTAATATGATACAAATAAATTCCACATTTCAACAAAGAAAATATTCTCAAGACGAGTTTGGATCTGGAACATTCGCTTGGGTTCCAGTAACTAAAGAAAAAATAGAGCTTTTATTGAGGAGAGTTTTACATTCTGATTTACAGATAAATTTGATACTGACATCTCGACATGAGAAGAAAATAACTGGAATGGGAAAATCTAAATTTATTTGGTCTAAGTCAAAGGGTGGTACTAGGAATATCTTTTTCAACCCAGCAGGCAGAGAAGATGCTGTTATAGCTGTGATAGACTCGATAATGGAAATAAGTTCTTCTTTAACAGGGGCAGTGGCTCAAGAGTTTCTCGTGGATAGCTCGCTGGATCTTTCTACAAAGACTCAAACAGAGATTAACAAGTTAAGCAATTTATCTAATATAACAATTATATGCAACTAAAAGAAATATTCAATGAGTTTAATTCTCGTTACTATAACAGGCCAATACCCTTCGAGGATCAAATCTCAAGCGATGGTATAAGAGATACCTATGCCTTAAGTTTTAATCCTTTGTGTGACTATGAGCCATACCTCCCCCAGGTGTTGGTCAATGGTGTTAAGCTTCTCCCAGGAGCTGATTATATAATGGATTATGTGAATGGAGTTATCACTTTTATAAATATACCAGAGGCAGGAGACAGGAATGTCCAGTTCCTAGGATTCTATCAGAAGTGTAACCTAGAAGAGTTTATAAACCACTACAATACTACAGTGAGGTTGATGCAAATAACGTTCCCAGTTACTAAGATGATAAGGATAGATTGGAGTCCAGCCTTCGGTGTGAAGGAAGATGAGGTGATAACTCACATAGACCTTACTCTTGAGCCTCTAGAGACTGTAGCCAAGGCTTTAGAGATATACCAGAACCCTACTGATACGAGCTTTGTTCCTTTCAGCAAGAGAGGAGACCTGCTGTTGTTAACCTCTGACCACCTTAGAAAAGAGTTAGACTTTCATGGTGACTATGGAAACACTGTTGATTCTAGCATAGGTGGAGTTAGGTTTCCATTTTATATACTAGGTGAACTAAAATATGTAGAACCAATAATGTCTGCAGATGTTTTGAACACACCAGTTAATTTTGACGGATACGCTAGGTCTCAAGTTCTATTACTCTTAGGAAGATTAATGTACGAAACATGGCTACACAAGAGCTCTCCGATGGCTGTTACAGTATTAAATATACAAAATCAAATGGGAATAAAAACATTACTTCAGTCATTGGATATGCAAATCTACTCTGATCTAAGATCTAACTTTAGTAAATTGGCTATCCCTAACACTGATAAAAAAATCTATGGATAAAAAGCAATCATATCATATAAACATAAAGAACCTCGAGACTAAACAAAACGAGAATTTTCTATTATCTTCTGACCCCGAGAATCCCCTAAAGGTTGTTGGAGTAGATAACCTTGCTCCTAAATACCAAGTTGGGAAAATGGAGTACGGAGACTTCACCAATCATAGTGTCTGGGCTCAAGGGAGTTGGGCAGAAGGAGGAGGTGCTGAGTTCTGGGACCCATACAAGGACGGATACAATGTTTATCCATACTCCAAGAAGTACTTCTCTAAGAGTGGTCTTAGGACTATAGACTATCCAGGGAAGCTAGTGCTTGGTGCTAACGCTGCTTTAATAGAAAACTTTCCAGAGAAAGAAGGATATATAGCTGCGATAACCAAAAGGAATCAAATGCTTTTCGTTGCTGTGAATTTACAGGAATCCTGCAAAATATATAAAACCACAGATGCTGGCTTGACTTGGTCCAAGATTTACGATTCAGCAGAACAAGGAGATTACTCTTCTAGTTATGATTTAAAGAATTTTAAAATTATAACCAGCATGGCTATTGGATATCCAGATGCTACTGATAAAAATTTAGCAGAAAGAAAAAATCCAGACGAAGGATACATAATCCCAAGCAATATGTGGGACAACTGGTGGCAAGAAAGACGATCACCTTGGAATCTAGGAGGGCTTTACTTTACAGTTAAATCTGATAGCAACCTCTATTGGAGTTTAAGGATTCCTTTCACTGACCAACTACAAGCTGAGTGCGGTTATGCTGGAGTTTTGATGGAAGAGATTTCGAATAGATATACGGCAACCAATATCGTAGACGATTATGAGACAGTCTTTAATTGCACCACCTTTATTGATGCTGTTAAAAATGGAGCTGGTGTCGACATGGAAGAGGGAACCGATATGGGGCTTTTCTTTGTCGGGCAGTATGTTGACATCTACGATGGGGCTAGTAAGCTAGCATCCAAAAGGATAGAGGCCATAGCTGGAGAGCGATTGTTCTTCACCTCTGGTGGTATCGGTGCAGATGGAACCCCAAGGACCTTGAAGCTAGCCACTAGAACCAAGGTAGTAGTGCTTGACAAACCAATAACAGAGCTATGGATGGGCAAAGATTTTCAAGGGAACTCGATAGGAATGCACCCATATAATTTTATTATAAAGAACACCACTACTAACGAAGATGGTTTTGTCCAAGTTTCTTGCGGCAATAGAGGAATCTCACACCAAAAAGTTATCTACCGAACCTACGAAAAATACTCCAGCCTCGGACAGACAAGAAGAACTACTGGCTCTCCTTATTATTATACTTTCTATGTTCCACCAATATGGGTTCCTGGAGAGGAAGAAAACCCTGGCTACTGGATTCCAGAGGAGAGAGACGGTTACACAGTCGATGCAGATACTAGAAATTATATAGTAGTAAAATCTATTAATGGGTCTTCTATGACGAACTTTGCTACAGGAGATTTCTTTGAGATAAACAAAGTAACAAGGATAAAATCATTTATGGCCGAGACACCACTAATAGGTATTTACCCTAGAAAAACAACCACTCTTAGAGAGAGGGAAGTTTTCTTTAATGGCTCTAGTAGAGTCTGGAGGCTGAAGTTTCCAGGAGATTTGTGGTACAACGCACCTGAGCTTTCTCAATGGTTCATCCACACAGGAGAGGCTTCCTCTTACTATGTTAACGAACAACAAAGAGAGCTTGTTTTCTGCTCTAAGAACACAAGTGTGATTCAGAGCTATGTTTATGAAGTAGATGATGCAACGGCTGGTACGGCGGCTTCGATCTTTGACGTCGGAGAGGCTACGATTTCCACAGTTATAAAACACAACGAAAGCATTTATGTAGGAACCAGCGATAAGGGAAAGATCTATGAATGGAACGGACAAACATATAAAGTATTGGAAAGGTTAACCCTTGACCCTTTAACCAATTCGCATTTGATATTGGCCTCTGAATTATACCAAAATAAAATATTAATGACCGATAACTTTAACGGCAGGGTTATGTCTTATGACCCAGAGGAGGATGTTTGGGATGATCTCTGCTCTCCAGAGTATGTTCACGAAAGAGGAAACCTTATAACTTCCTTCGGTGTGATCGGTGGGACTCTGTTCTTCGGTACCAACAGGGCAGACAACTTGTTCTGGAAGTTCGATGATAAAAACATGAGTGATAATGGTTTCGTGATCTCTTCGTGGTACGATGCTGATATGCCCGCCATAGACAAGCGTGGCTTGTACATTCAGGTGCTAGCTGAGCAATTCATCAGATCTGGTGCTAAAGTGCGCGTAGCGGTCCAATTTGACTACCAGGATGGATGGTATTACATGAGTACTAAACGAGGACAATTACTCGCTAAGACACCAAACAGGATACATGAGGCCACATATGAGGATATTAAGACCACAAGAGCAATATATTTCTTCTTCCCTTACGACACGCCTAAGTGGAAAACAGCGAGATATAGAATGGAAATCTATGGAGGTAAGTACAGAACTAAACAGGGAAGGTTATCCTTCTTCAGACCAGTCATTAACAACATAGACATTTTCTATATTTTAACAGATCCTAAGGAATACTACTTTACATACCCTATAGTGTTAGAAAATAGACAGCAACTTCTTGATGGGCCAGGCAGTAATGAAATTGGCAGACACAGAGATAAGCTTGACTTTTTATTAGATATTTGGAATAATGATACTATGGTAGAGATAACGCATATAAACGGAGAAAAGTACACCTGCATACCATTTAAACCAGTACAGATGACAGGTGGAGGAATGTCAGTCATCTATCAAAACATAGACCCATCAAGAACCGACCTAGACAAACTGTCATTCTTGGCAACTATGTCATTTAAAAATATTAATAAGATAGATAATTTTGGCTAATATTATGAGCAAAAAAAAAGAAAAGACAATAGAGCAGGCCATGATGGAGACTGACAAAACAAGAAAAACCTCCGATGAAATACTGGAACTGATGCGGTCTTATTACTCCAACGAGACCGACAACCTGCTTAAGATGAAAAAACACACAGACATCTACGACACTGGTGGCGATTTAAAACAAAATGAATATGGAAGGAACAAAGTGATTCTGAAGATGGCTAAAAGATTCTGCAAAGTTCATGCCTCGTATGTATTGAAGGATCACCCTTCTATTACTATCCCAGCTAAAAATCCAGAAGATCCAGCCTCATTATCGTTGGCTTCTAAAACAAAGAAGTCCGTGTATGTCTGGATGAAAGAGCAAGCAATCACAAGAAAACTTAAAAGCGCTGTAAGAAAAGCCTCCTACAAAGGTAGAGTAGGCTTTTATTTATCTCCAGACTTCGAGAACGAAACCATATCATTTAATGTCATTGACCCAGAGAGGGTAGCTTATGAGAGAGCTTCTGACGATCCGACCTCACCTTTGTTGTGGTTCTCTATATGCAAAGACATAAGTGTTGATGTCCTAAAAAAGATGTACCCCGAACATAAAGAAGAAATCTCTGACGCTAAAGCTAGTAAATTTGTGGCGGACTATAGAAACTTGTCTTTCTTCGAGGCCCTTAAGAAAACTAAAAAAGCTTTGTGGTTTAGACTATATGATACAAAATACGCTTATACATACGTTAATGATATTGAGGTTGCCGTCGAAGAACATAATCTGCCTTTCTTGCCGTTCTATGTATTTCCATATTTTGAATTTGATTCAGAAGAGCTTACAACCTTGATAGACTTTATCGCAGAGCCTATAAAGATGATTAACCAAGTCTTCGGTTACAGGGTTGACTTTACTGAAAAGCATAGTGACCCGCCTTTAATGATTAAGGGTAACGACAAGAATGTTGACCCAGACAAATTAAAAGGTGGCAAATTCAATGTTGGTGTTGATGGTGACGCTAAGTTCATTGGCCCACAAGCCCAGACTATAGATGCAGAAAAAATGTTAGAGCTATCAAAAGCCTTCCTTCATTTTTTATCTGGTTTGTCCGAAGAGGCCATGGCTGGTTTCACTGGCTCATTGACTGCCGCTGGTGTGTCTATCGAGCTTAGACTTGATTCTACTGTAAGAGAGGCACTCGACACACAGGTCATCTTGCAGGACATTTTACAAACAATAATTAGAGATTATTTAAAACTAACCGAAAAATATTTCGCAAAGAAGAACCTATTTAATTCAAAAATCTTAGGATTACAAAGCACACTTAAATTTACTGGTGAGGAAATCTCTGGCCTATACAACAATGACGTGAGCTTCGGTGGTATCTTACCGAGGTCTCAAGACCAGATCGTTAGAAACACTGTTACTAAATACACTACTGGTTTAATCTCTCAGAACACAGCCCTGGAAGAGATGAACTACCCAGACCCAGCCCTAGAAATGAAGAAGATAAGATCCGAACTAATTGAGAAAGGAAAGATTGAAAAGAATATCCAAGAAGGTAAATTACCAGAAGAAAAATATTTCAGCACCCCAGAAGAAGAGAACAGGTATATGTTTGAGACTGAAAAGACAGCTATGGTTTCAATGGAACAGGACCATGAATACCATATTGCT
>JALNXT010000051.1 GCA_023230245.1 Candidatus Cloacimonadota bacterium | reverse complement strand
AGCCACCATTTCTGCAATTTTCTCGGCTACATTTTCTCCAAAGATGCTGGGATGTTCTTTGGGCGGGTTAAAGCTGCTAATTGCTTCCGGGAAATTCTCAGAGTTGGTGGGTAACAACAGATTCCAGCCGCTATCCACGGTTTCTACCCATTCAGTTTCATAACGCAAGGTTACGCAAGGTTTCTTCAAGATGTAAGCCTCTTTTTGGATTCCCCCAGAGTCACTTAGTATCATTTCAGCATTTTCCATAAGATAGAGGAAATCCAAATACGCTTGTGGAGCTACGTAAACGATATTGGGGAACTTTCCTGTTTCCATCTGTTGCAGCACGTTTTTGGTGCGAGGATGAACGGGGAAGATGATCTTGCGCTTTAGTTTGTTCAAGCTGCTGAGGATGTGGTATAAATTAGCTGCATTATCTACATTGTAAGGGCGATGTAGGGTTAAAAGCGAGTATTTCTCTCCCACAAGATTTAGCTCTTCTAATGCTTTTGATTCACGGTGTGCCTTGGCAATGCCAAACTTAAGGCTATCCACCATGATATCTCCCACGAGATAGCACTTATCCTTCAGACCTTCGCGCTCGGCATTTATCATTGCCATCTTGGTGGGGGCAAGCAGCAAATCGCTGATATGATCTGTAACAATTCTGTTTATCTCTTCTGGCATAGTTTTATTGAAGCTGCGCAGGCATGCTTCCACGTGAGCAGTCTTAATGCCCAGTTTAGCTGCCGCTAAGGCACCTGCAAGCGTTGTATTGGTATCTCCATATACAATCACCCAATCTGGCTTTTCTTTCACCAGAATAGGCTCTATTGCGGCTAATATCTCCGCGGTCTGAACTCCCTGACTTCCTGAACCCACACTGAGGTTATAATCGGGATTCGGAATCTCCATATCCCTAAAAAACACTTCATTCATTTGGATATCATAATGTTGCCCACTGTGGATGATTATCTCCTGATGGTCTCTTCTAAAAACTTTGGATAGGGGGGCAAGTTTCACGAACTGCGGTCTGGCACCAACTAACTGAACTATTTTCACAAAATCTCCTATGGTAAATATGCTGTAGAGTCAAATGTATAGACACGCCAAGGATGTCAAGCATTTGCCGAGGCTATATCATAATTCAGTTAAGCTTCCCTACCAACCACGCATGTCTAAATCAACATCTTCCCGTAACCATCCCATATCCCGATACGGGATAGTTAACGGATAGTTATGGGCTGGATATGGCAGGAGAGTAACTGTGCGAAATTCTGCATTCCTCGTTAATGATCTCTTTGTTAAACATAAAATAAAGCTCCGAACCTAAGTCCGGAGCTTCAAGATAGCTCGTTAACCTATCTCTGTAGAATAACTTTACGTGTTGCGGAGAAGTTCCCACTTTCCACTCTTACAAAGTAAATCCCATTTACGCAATATCTGCCTGCATCATCGCGCCCATCCCATGCTACCGTGGTGCTTGAATCTGCGTTAAGCTGGCGAATATATCTTCCTTTGAGGTCGAAAACCTGGGCAGCCACCATCCCAGGTACTTTAGTGCTAAAACTTAAAGAAGTGAACTCCTTAAAAGGATTGGGATATCCTTGAGACAAGCTTAGATAAGCTGAGGGAGTAGTTTCATCTTCAATGCCTACCGTGGCCATATTGAAATCAACCACTGTGGGTGTGGAGGCAGTGATTTGAACATTGTTCATTTGTTGGGTGATATAACCATTTACAGTGCAGGAAACATTCCATAAACCTGGGCTGAGGCTAAGGCTGTAGCTTCCGGTTGCAGAGCTTACTACATTGAAACTTCCTGCTAATATTACTGCACCCTGTATTGGGGTGCCCATGGATGATGTAACTGTTCCGGAAAGAGTTCCATTTACGATAGCAGGAACCCAAGTAAGGCTCATGTTTTTAAAATACGTTTCGTCTGTTAAAGTGAGATTCACGGGAGTACTCCCCTTGGTAAATGTCACTTGTTTAAACTTGCCCATGTTACTGGAATTTGCATTATGCTCGGCAAATTCCACATTGAATTTGTAATCACCATCAGGCACTGCAACACCCTGAGCATTGGTGCCATTCCACGTTATATTATGAAGTTGATGCGTGTTTATAGATGCAGAGGTTATTGCCCCATTGGTATTTTGTCCCGAACTACTAATCCAACGTACTAAAGCGCTACGATAAGAGCTTGCCCATATTTTAACGGTTTTCACAAATTGATTTTGAGAATTGGTAATCCATATCACACCTGCATTCTTAGGGGCATATTGTCCATTATACGTGGCTGTGCGGACATTGAAGGTTGCGGAGCCCTCGGTCATATTTCTATATAAACGTGCTAATTGTGATCCTTCGGGGTTTATGAAATCTCCAAAGCACAAGCTTAGGATTATTAGTAATCCAACTGGTAGTATTATCTTCTTCATTTTTTATCTCCATCATCTAAGTAAGTCTGCACCTAATATTGGTGCACACAGCGAATTGCAAAAAATATTCCATTTAATTGCATACATTATGTATGCGTGCAAGACCGAAAAGTATTGGTCAGAACAGGCAAATGCATTAAACTATATGAAAACACATAAGGTGGAGACAATGAATAGATTAAAGATCACTGCGATATTGGCTATCTTGATGATTAGTACAATGCTTATGGCAGAAACATCGCGTGGGTTGGGATTACATTTTGGCACGGTGTCTGCCAATGGATTCAGCTATCGTCAGTTTAGTGGTAAACATGGTTTTCAAGCTACAATTGGTGCAATTACTCTTGGCAGCGATGACGTATATTTTTATAACTCTACGTATGGCAACTATGGTGGTGCCAGTCAGATTACTTTAATAGAAGATGGTCATCGAGCCAATGTAAATATTGGGCTTAACTATTTGTATGCGTTAGCAGACAATCCCTCGGGGCGTTTCTATTTGTTGGGTGGGGCATCATACCTGCTTTCCAGAATCAAGCAATTTGAGCAAGATTATAGTTTTCAGAGCAATAGCGGTTATGATGATAACTACACAATACTTAACAGTCATCCCCAACGCACGAAATGGACAAATAAAGGCACTTATTATATCGGAGCGGGGTTGGGTTTCGAGCTTAACCTCGGACGCAATTTCAGGTGGGCAATTGAAATGCCAGTATCCCTCAATCAGGATGGCGACATCATGATGTATATCCCTCAAACTGGATTGTACTACTACTTTGATTAACTTAGATTTTTAGCCATATATAGCAAAGAACGGCTTTTGTAAAGCCGTTCTTTTTATAATTAGGTTAGTTATTCTCCGATAATCTTTATCAGCACTCGCTTGTCGCGCCTGCCGTCGAACTCACCATAAAAGATTTGCTCCCAAGGCCCGAAATCAAGCTCACCCTTCGTGATGGCAACCACCACTTCCCTTCCCATTATCTGACGCTTGAGATGCGCATCAGCGTTGTCTTCATAGCCGTTGTGTTTATACTGGGAGTGGGGCTTTTCGGGAGCCAGATGTTCCAGCCAGCGTTCATAATCTGCATGCAAGCCGCGCTCATCATCATTGATGAAAACAGACGCGGTGATATGCATGGCATTCACCAAACACAAGCCCTCCGCAATCCCGCTCTCAATAATGGCAGCACGGACTGCGGGAGTTATATTGATAAAATCCCGTCGTTTCTCTGTGTTTATGTGTAGTTCTTTACGGTAACTCTTCACGGACAGAGTGGCTGAGCATCGAGATAAGCAGTCATCTGCGTGGGGTGATCGAACACCATATCTGCGCCAGCATCCAGCAATTCTTTCTTGGTTCTATATCCCCAAGCTGCGCCAATAGCGATCATGCCGGCATTCTTGGCTGTTTTAATATCAATGTCCGAATCGCCTATAAAAGCTGTAAACTCAGGCTTTACTTTCATGCGGGCGGCAAGTTCTAAAGCTGCGGTGGGATCCGGTTTTAATGCTACTCCAGGTTCCTCTCCACTGTATATGCCGAAAGGATTCTTGGTATGGCGGATCATTGCACCTCTGAAGAAATGACGGATCATCTTCTTGGTGAAGTAATGTGCTTTGTTAGATAGTATTGCCAGCTTCATCTTACGGGCAACTGCTAGCTGGATAAGATACAATACGCCGGGATAAATGTTGGTGTGAAGATACCACATCACATCGTAATGATCCCAGAATTTCTTTGCTAGTGCTTCAACGGTTTTGGCATCTTGGTGCTTTTCGGGTAAAACCCGTTTTGCCATTTCGGTAAGCCCACTTCCTACAAATTTCTTATAGGCTTCTACGGGATGTTGAGGGTATCCCAGCTCAGATAACGAGAGATTCATGGCAGCGGCGATATCGCCAATACTGTCGATAAGGGTGCCATCTAAATCGAAGATTATGGCTTTAATTTGAGGTTTCGTGTTCATTTTTACTTCCTTTTTTATATATAGCGGTTTAGCTGGTTAATTTCCCCTCCGTGATAAGATTCACATGGGGATACGGTATCTCGATGTTTTCTTCGTCAAAGCGTTGCTTAATACTAAGCATTAACGCATTCCTTAACAATACAACGTTTTCTTGGTTTGTCCACACACCAAAAGATATACTTATACCGGAATCTGTAAAGCTGTCAACAAGTAGCAGAGGTGCAGGCTCATTGATAGCCAGAGGTTCTTTGGCAGCAATATCAGCAAGCACTTCCAGCACCTTTGTAAGATTTGCTTTGTAAGATACCGAAACGCTTATGTTAGCTCGGCGGATAGGATAGCGAGTAATATTGATGACTTCCGTTTTTATCATGGTTTCATTGGGGACTCGCACATATCTACCGTCGTATGTTTTCAGCTTGATAGATAATAAATCTATGGATTCAATGGTGCCGATGGTTGTGCCAATCTGCACCGAATCTCCGATCACAAAGGGCTTTTCTGAAATTAAGAATATGCCACTGATAATATTTGAAACGCTTGTCTGAGAGGCGAAGCCTATCGCTATTCCAAATACTCCGGCTGCCCCAAGAAGGGCGGAAAGCTTGAATCCAAATTCATTTAGCACATTCATGAACAAGATCAACACACTTGCATAGTACACCGATCTAACGACAAGCTGCTCGCTCTGGACGGATAATCTGTCCTTCACGATCTTCCTCATGATGCTTCTTATAAGACGAACCAAGGGAATGCCAATAAGCAGTATAAGGGTAACGCGTACCGCCAGATTAATCCTTTCTGGAGTTATGTACTGTGTTAATAAGGATGGTACGTTAATTTCTGCTAGCACTCTTACCTCTCTAAATTTCACGCTTGGTCATGCCGATAATATAATCAGATTATTAGCCGTGTCAATAATAAAATCTTGATACTAAAGATAAAGAGATGTGGTCAACACACAAGTTATAACAGATACCTCAAAATGGCTTACAGAAAGACTTACATCCGAATACTGGTTCCAATTCCTAGATAGTTTAAGGGTTTTGTAGATAGGGTAGAGTCATTAATATTGCACTGCAGGTAACATTCCGTAAAGGATCTAAAATTATAACTAACTTTTACCTGATAGTTGTTAATCGTTGTTCCAATCCGCCGGTAGCCAAGTGTGCCATACACGTGGTCAACTAACTTCCACTGTCCTTCACCGAAAATAGCAATAGCCTCTTCTTTGAGGCTGTGCTTAACTCCGGCACTGATATATGAAGCTTGGGCAGGGTCATATTCGAAATGGTATAGCAAATGGCAACGCACTTGATTTGATAGCAGATACACTTCGTTTAGTTTATCATCGGAGCAGCTATCGTTGATCAGGCTAATAAAGCCACTAAATTGTAATCCCAGGCTTTGTTGATATCGCAGTGTTGTCTCAAATATATTTCTGGTAATATCAGGGATACCCCTACCATCACAATTTCTCCAATTAAATGTGCCGCTAAATCTGCTGGAAGAAATAGGTTGCAGTTCCATCTGCGTCCCCAGGGTAAAAGTGTTCAGTTTATAAATATCAGGTGCACCGGTGAAGTTAGCTTGTTTCATATCGGTACTGGCATTTATACTAAGAAAGGGTTTCACCGCGTAGGATAGCTCCACTCCATAATAAACATCGCCGAAGCTCTGTTCGGGCATTACGGTTGGAATCATAGTATCTGTCCCAAAATCATAGACATATTCTACTGGGTTGCTCCGTAATTGCTTATTAATTCCGTATGCAGAAACGGACAAGCCAGCGAAATTGCCTTTAATCCCAAGCTGAGCTTGGTGTTGAGTCTGGCGGTCAAAATCGGTACCAGGCCGCCATTCCGGATATAATTGAAGCCTATCCGGGTTACCGAAAAGCAGGTTTCTATATCCCACTTCAGCATCCCAATGTTCTTTGCGATATTGAAGCCCGATGCTATTGTTCATCCATTTCTTCTGAGGGAACTCTTGCACTTTTCTGTCTGCAGCATCCAGTTTTGATATAACCGACAAAGTAAGGTTCGGAATCAAGCTAAAATTTGCATCCAAGCGGCTTTGATTTAAATAAGTCTGTTTTTCGTTACCCGAGACTGAATAAAACCCGCTTTGTAACTGAACTTCAGCTTTTAATCCCCAGACTCCAAGTAACAATATAACTAGTAGATAGCACTGTTTGGACATACTTTCACACATTTCCCACATTTGGTGCACTTACTTTGGTCGATCACTGCTTTGCTCTGAACATTAAAGTATATCGCATCATTTGGGCAAACCCGAATGCACTCTCCACAGCCGTTACATGAGCTGTGGTCAATCTCATAAACTAACATGGTAGCACCAGTAGTCAAGGTTGCTTGCTTGCAGGCAAACCCCAATACCATCAGCAGCAAGGTTATAAATACTAATAAATATGAAGCCTTCATTTGGGTGTCTTAATCGCATGGTAAGTGCAGGTTCGCACACAAATTTTACAGTTAATGCAGATGTTGGTGTCAATATGGGCTTTCTCACCATGAAAACTGATAGCTCCAGTGGGGCATTTGCTAACACAATCCCCACAGCCAACACACAAACTTTGCTGCACATTGGGGTTGTCCAATGTCATTGCAACCACTGTCAGCAATAAAAGAGCTATTAGTAAGCAAGTGATAAAGGGTTTCACTATTTAAATTCTACCTTGGGTGCAGTTTGCGCTGCATTATCAGCTTGGAAGAATTGGAAAGCCTTCACTTTTATCATATTGGCGATAATGTTATTCGGGAAGGTAACTATAAGCTGGTTAAAGAGTTTGGCAGAGTCATTATAGCGCATTCTTTCTGTTCTGATGCGGTTTTCCATGCCTTCTAACTGAGCTTGAAGCTGAAGAAAGTTTTGGTTGGCTTTCAATTCAGGATACTTCTCCACCACCACCATCAAACGGGAGAGCGCACTGCTTAAGCCTGCTTGGTTGGCTTGAAAAGCTTGAAATGCTTGGGGATCGGTTAAGGCTTCGGGAGGGAGATTTACGCTGCCGCCCATTTTCGCGCGAGCTTCGGTAACTTGGGTTAGGGTGGATTTCTCAAAATTGGCAGCACCCTGCACGGTTTGAACGAGATTGGGAATCAAATCGAAACGGGTTTGATATACATTTTGTACCTGTGCCCAGGCATTTTCTACGGCTATTTTCTCTTTTTGAATTGTATTATAACGCCTAATGAACCATCCTGCAGATATGATAACCAGCAGAATAACAACGAGTAAGGCTACTAGTCCCTTTTTCATTTTAACTCCTAAAGTGATTTTGCTACATTTTCAATAGACATGATTTATTGTCCAGAAGTATTTTTACTAGATTCCAAACACCTCCAGTTTGGCGTCGTTAAAGCCATTCCTGGTGCAAACGATACAGCTTTGGTGGGAGATGAAAATAGAATACAGCGACATTTTCATTCAACACAGAGGGTACAGAGTAAAAAAAAAAGAGAAAACATCAGTTTCGTAATAGTCCAAAACTAAACCAGCACCCATCAACCTCGCGCAGCTTAACTCTTAACTTTTAACTCTTAACTCTGGGGTTTTTCTGCAATCTCAACACCGGAGCATCTATCCAATATTTGCCTTCAGG
>JALNXT010000050.1 GCA_023230245.1 Candidatus Cloacimonadota bacterium | reverse complement strand
TATATCATCCGTATATTATATACGGTTGATATAGGGATGATTAACTTATGATATACTCTCTTAAGCAGGTGCGAAGCATGAAAAAAACGGAAAAATAGCAAACCAGCAGATTGTGGATTGGTAGGCAAGGCAAGGCTGCATGGCTCTAACTAGCCTGCACTCGAGCAGTCGAGTGTCCTCGTCGTTAGCCAGAACAACTGTGGGCGAGGACACCCACAGGCCTTTCCGGTCAGGAGACCGGAATTCCCAGTAGCTGCACGGACTATTTCAGCACTGTTTTGCGGGTATGCGTGGTATTGCCAGCACGGAACGAGATGAGATATATTCCCGAGGAAAGCCTCTTCCCTTCAGAGCTACACCCATCCCAGCTAAGCTCGAAACTACCTTTTGCCACGCCTTCAGTGCGGTAAACACATGCTCCCTTGATGTTATATATCTTTAGGCTATAAGGCTGGTTGGCTTCTTTAGCTCCTAATTGAATGGTTGTAGTATAAGAGAAAGGATTGGGGTAAACATCAAAGATGCCGGTAACGACAGGTGTATCAGGATTATCAGGGATAGCCATGTCAGATTCGTAATAACCAATTGCCGTTTCACTGGGGATTAGCCCTGTTTTGAAGCCTTTGGCTTGGACGTTATTTGCAGAGAGAAGCAAATACAAAGGTTGTGCATATAGGGCTGATGTCGTGTCTGGCTCTGCCCCATTGATAGTGTAACGAATCTGGGCATCGGGAGTTGCACAGCTAATCGTTACCTCCATAGGCAATTCATACTGTCCTGGTGGTGGAGAGAAGGTTGGCGTGGCTACCGTTCCGCTGATAATATAAAGGGCAGTAGCTACAGCACTGGGTGTCCAGCCTGGGAAGAAGGCTTTGGCTTTAAGAGTTGTGGTGGTGCTAATACTTATTGCCGCACTATACAAGGCAGAAGTCTCTGTAGGATTAGTTCCGTTGGTGGTATAATGAATCTGTGCATCAGTTGTCGGGCAGCTTAAGCTTACATATTGCTGTGTGTAATAAGTTCCAGCAGGGATGGAAAACGAAGGCACCGCTACTACCTGAACATCCACATCTGCATTAATCTGATATAGATTGGAGGGATAGCTGCCAATGGTTCCATCTACATCTGCAACCAAGGTTTGGCTAACCTCAAACACGTGTTGCGCACTCTCGTCCCACACTTTGAAACTTATCACTTCACCGCTATTATCGGTGAACACTTGCAGGAGGCATCCCGATATTCCGCTGACAACCTGCACGAGCCCCTTTCCCCTAAGCTCGGGAGTTCCACCTACGCTAACAAAAGCAGCCAGAACATCTCCACTAACTGCCGGTGAACCGTTGATGCTAACCTGTGCCATAACTGTCATACTCCCCGCAAGAGGAGAAGGATTATTCCAAGGATCGGTGGCAAATACCAGGTTACTAACGAGGATCAAGATGGCGAAAATCAATATACGGTAGTTCATCATTACTCCTTTATTTAGACCACAAGGTTTGTGTAGGCTGGTAAACATCTTTACTAGCACCGGGATAGATAAGATTATGATTTCCCGTTATCTTTATCCAATAGCCTTTATTGGGCAACATCGTGGTTAACGTAGAATAGGGGTTATTGGGTTCGTAAATGCCGTCATTTCCTTTTACCTGAACCAACCAACTGCTGATGCTTTGCACTGCGGTTGCCACAGGGAGCGGAGATTGGGGCAGATATGCCACCAAATTCCAGCCATCCTGCAATGCTATGGGGGTAGATGGAGCAATGGGTACGCCACTTACTCCCCAGCTCGCCGCCGCCGCCATTTGCATGTTGTAGCCCTTTCTGTCTGCAAAGGAGCTAAGCGTGGAAAACGGGTTATTGGGTATATATATCCCCTCCGGACACTTTATCTGTTGCAAGTTTGCCGCTATCGAAGCGGTTTGTGCGGCGATAGAGGGATCTCCGGGGGTAAGATTGAGCGATATCAGATTCCAGCCGCTGGCAAGGGGTGTGGGCACTGCTTTGATGATGGGATTGGAGAAAACCGGAATTGATGAAACCCCCGCGCCACTAACTGCTTTAACTGCCCACAGATAGGTTCCGTATGGGAAAGAAGCCCAAGTGTATTCCATAAAATAGGTACTGCCTTGAGTGCCAGGAATAAGGCTTACCCAAGCTGTTTCATTGCTTTCCTGTCCAGGTGTTAATCGCCATATTTTTGAAAAAGACCCCGCCAAATCCCAATTCAAATATACCGTGTTTGCCACTTCTTTAGCCACAAAGTTCGTGGGCGGATTAGGTGGCGCAGAGCTAAGAGGATATAGATTGAATACCCCTGCTTGGGTCAGGTTAAAATTGTATGAACCGGGGTTTAGGTTCGTCAGGTGGAAATTGCCATTGTAAGTCCCGCTCCAGCCCCAGTTTATATGGAAAAAATCAGTGCCCGTATAGCCGTCTATCACACAAGCATGGCCGGCACTCCCATTGCTCCCGCCATAGTAAACAGGACGTCCCAAATCCAAATCAGCCCTCAGCATCGCAGCCCAAGCGGTGCTTGTATAAGCAGAAGCAGTTCTATACACTGCCGCAGTATTAAACCTAAAATAGTTTACCATGGCATTGCGTACGTTCTCGGATAAGGCACCGCTGGCATCTGCGCCATACTGTGTATCCACCGAAACTCCGCAGTGATACATAAGCGTGGAGATACTGGTGTTTGCCGTATAGATGCTGTTTGGCATATTCGCCCAATTGTATGTTGTAGCCCCGAAGTTTGCCGTTTGCACTCCGTATATACCTAGATTATATGAATGTGTGCCGTTGCCGGTGAGCGGATATCCCCATTTCTTCATAATCTGCGCCATAGATACTGCCACACAGCCTGCATATACCCTGCCTCCGGGACCGCTGGCATCGGAAGGACACATGGAATTATATGGCCAATCCTGATCCCAGGTTGTGGATAACAAAGGAGTAACATTACGGTTATGATGATAAGCAGAGAAATCCCCCGCTTCCAAACTATCCCAAAGAGGATCAAGCTGCCATTCGGGATGCTCCCTGATCTGCGCCATTCCGCTGGCATATTCGCCAAGATACCACTCTACCTGAGGAGGCATCGTCTCTCTTGGAAAGCTGGATTCCATTGAATAAGCTAATATCGGCGTGGATTGTTCTTCTGCTGCTAAAATGATAAAGCCAACAGGATCAAAGCGGATAATATAGAAATCTGTGGCTTGATTTACAGAGCTGTGATAAGCTTCAATATCGCAAAGGACATTACTGTCATCGGTGAGAGATGAAAAGAACTCTCTCCCGATGTTGATTGCTCTTTCGGGTGAAACGGCACTTGCAAATAGCCCCAAGAGCGGCAATAGGAAAAGAATGGCAACTACGAGTTTTCTCATTATGGCTCCATATTAGTAGGTATTGGCTTGGGTGCCGATATTTACAATCTAAACAGCAATGTCGTAGGATTAGCTTCATTGTCGCAAGTATCCACAGCTAATCCTTAGGCACCTGATCCAACTCTTATATAAATCTTTAGGGTGTCAAGTTAAAAAAATACCCTAGTGGCTGTAAGTTCGGCGAAACTGGGAATTCCTGGCTCCTGACTGGAAAGGCCTGTGGGTGTCCCCACCCACAGTTGTTTTGACTACCGACGAGGACACTCGACTGCTCGAGTGCAGGCTAGATAGAACCTTGCCTGCGAGGACGCAGGCATTCCCTCGTTACATCATTGCTCACTTTCCTGCCGGGTTGCAGAGGCTGATTGGGTTTTATCGCCTCACTATTTACCCGCACTGTCCACTGCTTTCACTTGGTAGAAAGCTTTGCCTTGGGGAAACAGGGGATCTGTCCAGCTTGTTCCAGTTGTGGTTGCGTAGGGCTCAAAAGGTATATTCGGATCGCTTGCCTTGTAGATTTGGTAGAGAGCGGCTCCTGACACTGGCGTCCAATTGAGAGTGCCAGTGGAGGAAATCCCCAGCTCAGGTGCCTCGGCTATGTCGCCAACTAAGAACAGCATCACATTGGGATAGCCGGACGTTGGTAATATGGAAGGCGGAGTGGAAGGATTGGGGTTGATACTATCTGAGCGATTCCTAATGCTGCGTTTCGTGGCGGTGCCGGTGCAAAGGAAATAATGAGAATTTGTATCGTGATTTGCTTCGTTTTCATCAATGGCGATCACCAGATTGTCCATGTTGTTATAGTCAAAGGCGGTGCTGAGCGGAATCTCGATCCACCCGGCTGAGGCAGGCAGGGCAACTTCTCCCTGGAAGACCTGGCTCAGGCTGGCAAAGGGGACCCAACTGGTATTGGTCTCAAAAGACGTAAGTGCGGTGTGTCCCATATAGATGGTCCAGTCGTTGCTCTTAGTCGCTGCGGATACTCCATTCCAGTAGTAATACAGTTTTTCAATCCGCTTACCAGCAGTATTGATCTCGCTTTGCAGATAGATGCTCTGGCTATAGGTGTAGCCATAGTAAGGATCGACGGGCAGACCAAGATTAACGGTACCATTGCCAATGACCACGATGCCTGCGGGCAAACCTTCTGCACTAAGTGCAATGTCTAAAACCGTATTGGTCTGACTACTCACAATGCGCAGGTTGGCAGAGATAGTGCCGACGGTGTTAGCGGTTACATAGACCGGAATCTCCACGGATTGGCCAGCACTTAGGGCTGCGGGTAGATTGGTAGTTACAAGGCTGAACTGGTTAGCATTAATGCCACTAAGGCTGAGATCTGAGGCAGTGATATTCAAAGTGCTACCACCATTGTTACTGATAGTGACATTCTGGGGACCTGTCTGTACACTCTGAACAACAGAACTGAAATTGATACTGGCGGGACTAGCGGCAAGACTAGGTGGAAAATCATGGAATCCTCTGATATCCAATTGGATGTCCGGGCGGTTAGAATCCACTGTTCCAACTTCTGTGGTAGGTGCAGAGGAATCTTTGCGAATGAATTGGTTTCGGTTTGTGGCAGGTGAATAATACCATTTAGGTCCACTGGTTCCGGTGCCACCATAGTTTGATTCAATCAGGATTTCCAGATTGTTTCCGGTATAGATGAAGGGCGTGGTGAGGGTGATGGTTTTCCACCCCCCAACGCTGGTGACCGAAATAGTCCCTTCATACAGAGGACTAAGCCCGGCGATCAGGGTTGCCCAGGGAGCAGCGGGTGCTAAGCTGCTTGCTGTGGTCATTTTCATATAAATCTTGATCGGGATTACAGTAGTAGTGGTAGTAGCGGCTTTATAGGCGATCGTATATATCGTGCCAGAGCCACCAAGCTCCCCCGGTAGATAGATTGCCGCACTACGGTGATAACCCCAATAGCTGGCTATAGGCTCGTAGGTGTTACCAGTACCCACCCCAATAGTCACTTCCTTATTGACAGGTGTAGCCATACTTAGCAGTATATTGGGATGCCTTGTACTTGTGCTCCCAGAAAGCGGACTGGCAGGATTTGGCGGATTTGTAGCATCTGCAATATAAAGGCTGCGAGCTGTGCTTGTAACGGTGCAAAAGAAGAATGCGTCGTATTGATCCTTACCTGACCGGCTTTCCAGCACGGCAATCACCAGATTGCTCTGGTTGCTGTAGAGGAAGGGTGCGGCGAGCGGGATCTCTACCCAACCAGCTTCAGCGGGCAGAAGCACTTCACCCTGGAAGACCTGGCTAAGCTGACCAAGAGGAATCCAACTGCTATTATTGGCAAATGCCGTCAGAGATGTGTGCCCCATATAGATGGTCCAATCGTTGCTATTGATCGCTTCATCATAGCCGTTCCAGTAGTAGTATAGCTTGTCAACACATTTACCTGGCACATTGATCTCGCTTTGCAGGAAGATGCTCTGGCTATAGCTATAGTTAGCACTGGTTAAGATAGGTAGGTATCCGAGGTTATTGCCTGTACCGATGTTTATAGAGCCTTCCCGAAGGCCGGTTATGCTGAGGGGAATATCGTAATTTCTTCCGGTCTGATTATGGCTAATGCGCAGGGTGGCAGAGAGGGAACCCTCGATGTTGGCTGTGCCATAGACCGGGATTACGATTGAATGGCCAGGATTTAAAGCCGCGGGCAAGTTGGTGGTGCCGATTCTGAACTGTGCGGCATTGGCACCGATAATGCTGAGCTCATTGGCCGATAAATTTAGGATGCTACCGCCTTCATTGGTGATGGTAATGTTCCGAGGGCCCTGCTCCTGATTTTGCCACTTGTTTCCAAAATTGATCGTTGTGGGATCATGAAACAAGATCGGGCTTGTAGGAAGCTGATCAATGGTGATGTCATCCAGGGCGATGTATTGGTTACTTGAGGCAGAGCTGCCATAAATTCCGAGGTAATAAAGACCGGTAGCGGGAGGAGAGAATACACCATATAATGTTTGATAGGCTAAGCTGCTTAAGACAGTTGTATTGATGATAATTCTGTTCATGCCATTAAGAGAGTAATAATCACCGTAGCTAACCTTAATGGTGCTTTGGGAACTTGTATTTTCGGGCCGGGCATAGAGCTTGATATAGTAATTGTTACCGGCAATCAATTGAATCGGCCTGTACAGAGAGCATTCTGAGCTAGCCGACAAGGTTGCGTTCCACTGGCCAGTTCTGGGCTTTATGCCCGAGCTACTCTCGCTGTTTCTCAGCCAGTAATAAAATTGTGTTGCATTTTTAATTTGTGACCAGCCATTGATTCCTGATGAATTATCTGCATTTCCGGTTTCAAAACCCTCAAAGAAGGGCAGGTTGAGGATAGGCTCGCCAGGGTAGTAGCAGCTTGCTGAAAAGTTAATTGTCCTAGCCGCCATATTGTTATTGATCGTCACTATAGCATTTTGCTGGGTTCCCACGGCAGTGGGCAGATATTGCACTGTGAAGCTGGCAGATTCACCGTTGCTAAGATCTATGTCTGCAGGAGATTCGATAATGCTGTAATAGTTGCTGGAGGTTGTGATGCTGTTCAGATGAAGATTCCCCGCTCCGCTATTGTAGATCGTAAACTGCTTTGTTTTGGCGATATTGATATGGGTTTCACCAAAATCCCAGCTTGTAAGATTGGGGAAAAGGCCGAGGACGGGAGGAGAAAACCACACGAAGTTACTCATATTCAAGCGGATATTGGGGCGATTAGAATTTAATGATCCCGTCGTGGTGGGGGTGGGGGGATTGGTGTAGCTGCGCATATATAGGTGTTGGCTCGGAGCATTGGAATAGAACCAACGAGGCCCACCATAGCCTTCTCCGGCACCACCATAATTAGATTCAATCATGATCCTCAGATTATAGCCGGATGAGTTGTAGTTAAAGGGCGTGCTGAGGGTGATGGACTTCCATTCTCCGGCAGTGAAACCGGAAATATTCCCTTGATACACAGGGCTGAGATATTGGATCAGGCTGGGCCAGGTGTCGGTGTCTGAAACAAAGCTATCCCTACGGGTCATCATCATATACACCTTAATGGGGATAACAGCTGCATTGGTATTTTGAGCCTGGAACGATATAGAGTTTATCTTACCGATGCCGCCAAGCTCTGCTTGAGTGTAGATCGAAGCACTACGGTGATAACCATAATATGCACCTATTGGTTCGGAGGCGTAAGCGGTGCCTGTGCCGATCGGTATTATCTCGGCAAAGATAGCGGCTACGAGCGTCAATGCCATGCTAATCAGAATAATCTTTTTCATCCGAAATACTCCTTTATCTAGATGCGTTTTTGAGGGTTTGGGGAATAGCAGGTGGGCTGATCCGTTTATCAGCTCCTGGTAATGGATCTATCACCGCAGTCACCTTAAAGAAGGCTTTTGCCGCCGGCAATTGGCTCTGCAAGATGCTGAGTTGGGAGTTTACCGTAGTGTCATGAAGCACAAAGCCGCTATAGGGATCGCTGCTGATGTATACATTATATCTATTTGCTCCGGACAAAGCATTCCAATTGAGCAGGAAGCTGCTGCCAGAATGCTGTATGCTGAGACCGGTGATGGCTGTTGTAACCACATTGGAGCCAGTGATTGAGATATTATCTATGTACCAAGCGTTGATCGCA
>JALNXT010000049.1 GCA_023230245.1 Candidatus Cloacimonadota bacterium | reverse complement strand
CACTAAAACACATAAACACTCTATACACACATCAAAGAACAATACAAGCTTCTATAATGTAAGGGGGACAAATCCGAGATTTTGGGACAGATTCACGATTTATTTTTGCCAAAGGATAGAAATGCATGGCTCAAAAGATGATAACGAACTGCCATAGGCACCTACATCACAGCCTCTAAGGGCGATACAATCAACCATCAATATTTTATCGATTGTGTAGCATAGGATTGTTTGAATTTCACTACCCACCATGTAACATAACAATTGGCATTATGTGTCGCCCCATGGCGCTATACGGATATTTACATATGTCTTTATTATCTGCGAGAACACCTGCTGGCACGTGGAAAGATAAGCTTACGTGTAAATAGAGCCAGCATGGAGATCAGAAGGTGATTATTTTATCGCTATCTTCCACCCAATCGGCAAGTTCTACCATGGTTGATTTATTTGCCCCTGTAAAATATGGGTGGTTTTTGTAGATGCCACAACGCGCCATGCAGGTACCGCAAACCCTTACGGTAACGCCTTGAGCGATGAGTTTTTTTAGCATTTCCGAGAGGTCTTGATCGTAGCCTTCGGGTGGCTTGCAAACATCACGAGCCATATCCACCGCGTCATTCATCAAGAATATCCTCAGTTCGTGGCCATTCTTACACAGGGTATTGGCCAGACGCAGGCCATTCCAGGTTACATCTGTATTATCGTAGGGCTCACGGTTGAAGATGATCAACACTTTCATGGTTAACTCCTTATTGGCGAACAGGACAAATGGATCAATTGAGTTTAATCTCAAAGCTTGGTGTAAGCCAAGCCATCAGTGACACAAGTATCCTTAAAAAACTTACTATCTCTTTTACAATATAAGCTGCACTTGCCGGATTGGCAAGGCTGGAAACCCGCCTAATAAATGCCCATGAAGTAAGTTATAGTTTATTGGGAAGCGGCTTTCTTGCTGTCTTTCTTTAGCAAGAGTGAAGCAGGGAACAGCAGTGGAAAGGCGAAGATAAAGAAGAAGAACTCAAAGATGGCATTGCTGTTCGGAGCAGGATGTCCTTTTAGCCTGCTGAGAAAAGCATCATAAGTATTCCCGAGCAAGTTCCCCCAAAATATCAGCCTGATAAATAGCATTATTTCCCAAGCTGTTTTTGCTCCATAAAAATTGACAAATGCGGTTTTTTCCTGTGGATCTGGCTTACGCTCCGTTTCCGCAAAATGTTGAGCATACTTCAAGGCAGGGAGCTCATATTCGTCGGCTTCAGTATCGAACTGGAGCTTGAACAGGTTGTCTATCTCAGATTGGCTCATTCCTGCAGATGATGATTCTTTGGCATGGAACCAAGAGCAATACACACAGCCATTTACAGCGGTTACCACACTCATGATCTTTTCTATAAAAACGCGGCTGAGTTTCTCGTTTTTCTTGGCAGCGGCAAATCCGCCGATATTTGTCAGCAAGAACCAGATATCTCCTGCCAGCACACCTGGCGTGTATATCCGTTTTTTGAATCCTGTTAGCATTAGATTCTCCTTTGTTTGACCTTGGCAGAAATTAGCCTGTTTATAACAAGATAATGGGAAAAAAGGGGAGAGCCATACTTATTCACAATAACATCTTTTTTGTGGCAGTTTATAGCTTTTCTTCGCGCATGGAATTGTAACAACCCGCCTCGGCTGTTAGCACTCGAGGTGAGTGCTATTAAGGTAAGTGTGGCGTCGATTTGCTTTGTATAAGTTTCAATCTTAACTGTATCTTTATTAGGCAAATGGACTACACTGTCAGCAACCGCGTTTGGAATTCAAGCTGCCAAACTCTAAAAAGCCCCAGCAGGACAATTATTAAATAGCTAACGATGCCCCAAAACAGCATGTGTCTCGTTTAACACCATTATAGCCCGATAGGGCGAAATACGATAGCGACGGGTTCGGAATGCCGAAGGCATGGAGACCCTCGTAGTATGAATCCCACGATTTAACCCCTTAGGGCGGCACACAACATAGGCAGGAATGAGCAGAGTATTTTGAAACATCGGATGCAATCGCCAAAGCCCGATAGGGCGATATCCTATAGCGACGGGTTTGGAGTGCCGAAGGCACGGAAACCCTCGTAACGATAATTTCGGAGATTAGCCCGATAGGGCGATACAATCATCCATCGGTATCCAGGTGTTTTTGCATCAAGGATTCAAATTCATCCTCATAGGTTCTATGCTTATGATGCTCTTTCTGGTTTCTAATATACTCTTTAACCGCAGGTATTTGTGATTTGCTAACCGAAAATGCGGCATAACCATCCTGCCAATGAAAATCAAGTTTACTATGCTCTCTAAACCATTTGCTGGAATTCGCCTTTAATTTGGTCATGAACTCTACTACACTAATATCTTTGGGTGCCAAACATAGAATATGAACATGATCCTCAATCCCGCCGATCTGAATTGAGACACCCTTTAGGTTAGAGATTATCTCAACCATGTAACGGTGCATTTCATCGGCAAGGGGTTCTTTTAGCCATGTAACCCGGTTGCGGGTGGAAAACACAATATGCAACGCCAAATGACAATATGATGCAGGCATAGTATCTCCTTTGCGGCAAAGGTCTTAATGATTGGTTTTGTGTCAAGGATAAACCTGTATTGTTTCGTCCGATAGAGATGTGTGCCAACATCATAGCCCTTTAGGGCGATATTCGATAGCGACGGGTTTGGAGTGCCGAAGGCACGGAAACCCTCGTAACAAAAACCACACGATTTAGCCCCTTAGGGCGACACAAACAGACATCAATATTTTATAGATTGCGTATCATAGGATTGTTTGAATTACACTATCTACAATGTAGCATTACAATTGGCATTGTGTGTCGCTCTATGGGGCTAAACGGATTTTGACATATGTCGAGGGTCTTAAGCATTGCTAGCGCAATGCTGCGAACCCGTCGCTATCGGATGTCGCCCTAAGGGGCTGAGATGAATAAACACCAATCGCAAGAACGGGCTAAGATATATAACCACTAAGCGCAATATGGTGCTATGATAAACAGACACCAATAGGCAGAGGATATATCAATGGCATTAACAGTACTCATTACTAATACATAGACATTAGTGTTAGGCATTGTGTTTAGAAATGATTTAGACCACGAAAATGGCTGTCAAATCCAACAAACATACGTTTAATAAAACATAGCCCGGTAGGGCGAAATACGATAGCGACGGGTTCGGAATGCCGAAGGCATGAAGACCCTCGCAACATTCACCCCACGATTTAGCCCCATAGGGCGACACAAACAGACATCAATGTTTTATAGATTGCATATCATAGGATTGTTTGAATTTCACTACCCACTATGTAATATAACAATTGGTGTTATGTGTCGCCCTATGGGGCTAAATGGATATATACTAGTGTCGAGGGTCTTAAGCATTGCTAGCGCAATGCTACGAACCCGTCGCTATCGGATGTCGCCCTATGGGGCTAAGATAAATAATCACCAATAACCTTAAAGGGATAGGGTAGATAACCTCCAATATGCAGAGGATATATCAATGCCATCACTCGCACGCCCTACCAGTTTATCATCCAAAGCATCCATTCGTTCTACTGCAAGCCAAATACCCTGAACTCGCCACCTATTTCAGTAACATATTGATATTGGCTCGAAATGCTATTATAACGAAAACCCTCGTAACATGAACTTTCATTAGAAGTGCAGAACATCGAACAAATTAATTAAATAGCGACTAACACTGAAAACTTTTTTAGAACTCAGCATCAATAATATAAACTGCACATTTAAAACTCTCAACCATTGATGGTAACGATCTATTGTTCTGATTTAGCTTTGTCAGTGTTATATTGTCATTTAGCAACCCCAAGATATTGGTAATATATGATGATTTTACGGCATAAGAGACATTCTCTGCTTGAGGTATCTTAGCATTTACAATCCCAATAACATTTCCAGAAGAGTTAAATAAAGGACCACCGCTATTACCTGGTTGAACTGGAGTACTTACTTGATAGCAAGATACATCTCCTTGATAGCCAGTAACAGCACTAATTATCCCATTTGTTACCTTAATTTCATTGCCCATAGCTTGAGTAAGTGGATAGCCCATACAAAATACAGATTCTCCCGTCCTATTTAGAGTAACGTCAAAACCGTAAGGAAGAGCTTTCGTTGTATCTAACGATAATCCCTCAACTTTCAATATACAGAGGTCATTGTTTGTATCCGAAACAATTATGGTAGCATTTAATCGATTTTTATTACTGTTGTGATCAACTACGTAAATATTCAAAGCATCTTTTACGACATGGAGATTAGTAACAATATATCCTTTTGTGCTTAGCAGAAAACCTGTACCAGTGCTTTTCGAAAAGCTTGGATTCTGTTCAACGCTTGTCATTCGAGGGTAATCTCTAATGTATGAGGTCACGTTATTTTTTCTCTCCTCAGTATTTAGGTTCAAATTAAGTATTCCATCGGGAGACAGATACCCAGTTGTCATAATCTCCATTTTTTCGCTATTGTACAACAACACAGAATAGATTTTGGGATTAGATGATTTTCTAAGCTTCATGCGTATTTCATTAGGCACCCAGAAGATACTTCCATCCATAACAGTTCCGTAGTAGTCATAGTCGGCATGCCCACAAGAAAATACTCCAATCCTATCCTTATCGACATAGCTATCCCCGTCTAATTTTACAGGAGACCATATCCCTTCAATCGGATTGATTTGAGATGCATTGTCATCTAGATACTTCGTGATGTCATCTATATTATTTTTATAGTACCGGTTTGGGTCATTTTGAATTTTAACGAACCTTTCTTGCGATACCTGTTTCGCGTAAACTGGATCATAACCATTATAGTATTCAATGAGTCTATTAGTTATGTCTACATAAATAGCCTCAGCACCATATGAATTGCTTGTTGCTGTTAATTTTAGCTCGTCTTTCCAAGCAGATGTCCCAAGTTGTGCAGAGCGTAGCGTAAGATCAATATTGTAGAATTCTTGATCACTGTATAGATTATAGTAATAATTATATGTACATATAAGAGTGGCTAATTTATCTTCTATACTTAAGGATGCAAAACTTATCATATTTACTGGGACAATTCCTGCATTACGGAATGCTGTCTCTAAACTTTCATTAATCTTAATGTTCTGATTATCAGCTACTATCACATATTTGAATCGTTTTAGACTCTTAGTATTAGTTGGTTTTTGCGTAAAATAAGCATTAGAATATGGAACGGCACATCCAGTAATAACCAACAAATTAAAAATAATTATGGTGATGTAAGACAGAGGCTTTCTTGCTCTCATGGGACATCTCCTTTTGATATTCTTATGTATCATTAAAGACAAGTCTGCTGTATGTCATTTAATAATGGTGTCTTTGCTTTAGCTGAGTCCCTGGGTTTGGTATAAATTCCAACTCATAGTTTCACATGTTCTTTGAAGCTCTGCAATCAAGTCTTCACCATCACAGTCTATTTTCTGTTTTATTGTTAGCCATTGTTTCATTCATTTTCACAATATCCATAATCCATTTTATCTGTCAATACCTTTCTTTTTGTATAAATAATCTGCCTTACAGCGAAGGAGGTTAAGCCATGCAAATAAATAGCAACAATTGTGTATTTCGAACATTATTTTCACACAGCTTGCATACATTCAATCGATTGGAAATGATCTAAACTCGTTTACACCCAAACATCCCTATATTGTAAATGTGCTACTTTACTTGGGTCGGATTGGCTTTCAGCGGATACATAAACAAGTATGGATATTAGTGCTTCTAAATAAATCCTTCTTAGGATTAGGTTCATGTAGCAAACTTCACTTTAAGAGCCGTCTTAGCTAAAGATGGGCACAATTACTTCTTGCTAATAAAGTCGATTATTTCTGCCAGAAGTAGCTATACGCATTTTTGCATATTTCTAGGGTCTTAAGCATTGCTAGCGCAACGCTACGAACCCGTCGTTATCGGATGCTGCCCTAATAGGCTATGATATATAGCTACTAATCGTACTGATGGGCTGTTGTCGCATCATTAAGATTTATCAGTAATACTAAGTTCAATTATAATGTGTTATGTTAATGAACCGCTGTTAATGCAATTTTGTACTAAACTTTAACAACATACTCACACAACATAGATAGTGTTATTACCCTTGCACAGAATAACAAATAGAATATATTGTCATTATGCCAAATAACAAGATGCAGCATTATGTACCACAGTTCTTACTTCGTCGATTTTCCTTAGATGGAAACATCAGGTGTTTAGCCCTTTATAATATTGAAAGCAGACAATTTATCCCCAAAGCGAGCATTTCTGACCAAGCTTGCAAATCTAATTTCTATTCAAAAGAGAACAGTTTCGAAGCTTTGTTAGCTGAGAAAGAATCCGTTTTATCGACAGCAGTAAACAAGTTGCTTACCGAGAAGAAGGTAGACACAAAAATATCAGATAGCAACTATGAGTTATACCTCTTGATAAACATTCAGAAACTAAGGACAGAAAGCCAATTTAATGATGTCAGTACGTTTTCCAAAGTCTGCTTAGATACGCTTCCGATAAGTGCAGAATTAAAGAACTTGCCAATCAAACAATATCAAAGAATGGAAACAATAAAACAGTTCAACATAGAAGTGTTTATTAATAATGTCTTGAGCACTCCAATTCTATTTGATCTCTCTTTCAGACTCCTTGAAAATAGAACAAACACTTCGTTTATTACATCTGATAATCCAGTTGTTGTATTTAACAACTACTTGTTTAATAGTCTGGGATACAATCTCGAAGGTCTCGCATTAAAAGGTGTTGCTATAATACTTCCATTGAGTCCCATGTACTGTCTACTGCTTAAAGATGATTCATACATTGCTTGTAGAAATAGTGATGGTATTAGTATTGTTACAAATGTTGAAGATGTTAACGAAATTAACAGCCTGCAAGTTCTTAACCGTCCCAAGAACCTCTTTTTTGATAGTTCAATAACCGAGGAGTATATATGTTCGCTTATATCATTGAATCAGCAATATTCAATACCTCTTAACAACACAATCGAGAAAAGGAACTTTGATAATGTTAATGGGAACACCTATGAAGATTGCATTGCCACCACGAACGTAAAACACAGAAAGAGACCAAGAATATCGTTTATCATGACCAAGGCTATCTTAAATTCAAGTATACCACTTCCTTTGAAACATCTTGTAAGAAATCCAGATCATTGTGAGTATGTTAAGATGAAAAGAAAAGAGCTTCTTAAGAAAGAAACGAAAACGAATGGTACTGTTTCTCTTCCAACAGAATCCATATTCGTTTATTAGTCCCTTTTCCCTCTCTCTCCCATCTATATATTGTTCTAAGCAACACCTATGCTGAAGCTGTGGTACCCCAATCCCACAGGGAAATCACAGGTGCTGTGTAGGTGTTGCCTATCGCATTATATAGATGGATAAGGGTGTTAACATGCTACGCTCTTGCTTATCCGAAACGGGGTTCATCGGGATCTGATCGGGATCTCATCGGGATGGATCCCGATCAACACCGCTTCAATTGAGCTTTAGTTCGGTTTCGGATAAGCAAGGTGGTATAAAGAGCGAAAATATGGGGCAGGCACAAAAAGATATGAGCTAGCTATCTATCCAGCAACAGACTAGCATGGTGTGGAGAAAAAACAACAAAAAAAACGGCATTTCTCATTGACAGAAAACGTAAGTTCTTATTTGAATGGATTTCGTATGTGCCTGCCTAAAATTGCAATTTTGGGTAATAGAGCACTAAGAGATTATTAATAAAAGAGATACCGATACAGTTATAAGGGGTAAAGCAGATGTTTTCGATGATTCGTAAGCGAAACGGTAATGTGGTTGATTTCGATAAGCAAAAGATTGCTAAAGCGATACATAAATCAGGTCAGGCAACAGGTGAATTTGGAGACGAAATAGCCGATGTTTTAACCCTGCGCGTGTTAAATTTAACGCAACAGGTAATCGAAGATGAGATACCGGAAGTGGAGAAGATTCAGGACATTGTGGAAGAGGTGTTGCTAGCTTCTCCCTACAAGAAAACTGCCAAGGCATATATTATCTATCGCGATCAGCATGCCCGCATCCGCGAGCTTGTATCGACTGCCGGTGTCAGGCTGATAGATCAATATCTGGAAAAGCTGGATTGG
>JALNXT010000047.1 GCA_023230245.1 Candidatus Cloacimonadota bacterium | reverse complement strand
TGTTCAATTATCTCGTGCGCCATACGCTGCAGGCTGCGCTCCATCTGGGCTTTGTCCATAATCTGGCTTTTTGTCTGCATGGCAAAACTCCTTTATTCTGGTTTAATTACTGCTAAGATATCACCTTTGGCTACATTCGCTCCCGAGGCAAAAGGTGCGGCGACAAGAATGCCGTCCACCGGGGAAGGAATGTTGTTATACATCTTCATGGCTTCCAGAACTAATACACTGTCACCACGCTTAACTTTATCGCCTATTTGCTTCTCGTATTTCACGAACATGCCAGGCATAGGGGAGGCAATCGGTGTGCCTCCTTCTGCTGAAACTACTGGAGCAGCTTGCGCTGCGGGTTTAGCTTGGGGGGCTGGAGCAGGTGCTGGCTTTGCAACTTGTGCCACTGGCGCAGCCACCATGGGTTGTGGAGCAGGACGGCTGCTAAGCACACGGGGTGCACCGCCTTTTTCGGATACTTCCACAAGGTAATACGCGTTATCCACAAATACATCGAACTGGCGCAGGTCTTCCGGTTTGGCAGGTGCTTCCGGCTTTTCCATCAGCTTGCCGGCTTTAGCCTTGGCACACAGTTCTGCTTCCTGTTTGGCTTCTTCCATGGTTTTGGCTTTCATGTCTTCAGGCATCGGCTCTTTACCATATTTAATCTTCAGGAACTTCTTGCCGGTGAGGTTATAGAGGGCAACGATAAGCTCGTCGTCGATGTTCTTGGCAAGCCCTTCGCACTGAGCGTGAACCTCTGCCATGCCTGGTTCAATTACATCGCCGGGACGGCAAGTGATGGGAGTTTCGCCACGTGGATAGCCGACTAAGGCTTTCTTCTGCACTTCGGGATCTATCGGCAGGGTTGTTTTGCCATACAAGCCATAGCACAGGTCTTTCACCTGCTCTGTGATGCGCGCATATTCGCCGGGCTTGGTATCGAAGAGGGCGTTATTCACCGCTTGAATACCCACAATCTGACTCGTAGGCGTCACCAATGGTATTTGTCCCAGTTCTTTACGGACTTTGGGGATTTCCTTAAACACGTCATCAAGCTTATCCAGCTCTTCCATCTGGCGGAGCTGGTTAACAAGATTGGAAAGCATCCCGCCCGGAGTTTGGTGGATGATAACGTCTGTATCGATAATGGAATACTTGGTGTTATCGGCAAAGCTGAGGTACTTGGGGATGTCCTTTTCCAGTTCCTTGCCTATCTTGTTCAGCAGCTTAATATCAAAGCCGGTATCACGGTTTGTACCTAGCAAAGAGTTCACCAGAGGCTCAACGGCAGGATGTGAAGTGCGATAAGCATAGGGCGCCATGCAGGTATCGATAATATCCACGCCTGCTTCAATAGCTTTAAACAATGCCAAATCTCCCATACCCGAAGTGAAGTGAGTATGCAGGTGAATGGGGACTTTCACGTTTTCTTTTAAGGCTCGCACCAGGTTGTAAGCGTCATAAGGTGCCACCAAACCAGCCATATCCTTGATGCAGATGCTGTCTGCACCCATCTCTTGAAGTTGTTTGGCTTTGTTCACGTAATAATCTACGTTGTATATGTCTCCGCCCATGCGTTGCTCGGTTAGTGAGTAACAGATGGTTCCCTGGAAGTGTTTGTTGTTCTTTTTAACGATCTTCACAGCGGTAATGAAGTTACGGAAGTCGTTCAGGGCATCAAAGATGCGGAAGATATCGATGCCATTGTCGCAAGCACGCTGCACAAAGGCTTCCACGATGTCGTCTGCATAATTCTGATAACCCACCAGATTCTGTCCGCGCAGCAGCATGGAAAAAGGAGTCTTCTTGATGTGTTCTTTCAGGGTTTTAATACGTTCCCAGGGGTCTTCCCCGAGGTAACGATGCATGGTGTCAAAAGTTGCCCCACCCCATACTTCCATGGAGTAAAAGCCTACTTCGTCCATCTGTTTGGCAACACGTAGCATATCTTCGGTGCGTCCACGGGTAGCGAAGAGGGATTGATGCCCATCACGGAAAGTAAGGTCTTGAATCTTTATAGGGTTAGCCGCTTTGGGGCGGTCTGCTTCATAGCGCATGGTGGTCATTTCCAGGATGCCATGTTTATCCATTGAGGTCTCCTTTTATCTGCTTCTTTTAATTATTCTGCGTTGCGTGATATCACGGTATTGCATGGTTAACTGCCTGCCATAGGCGGCGTAAGGGTGGGGTGGATTGCCCTGTTTGGGCTGGATATACTCAGGGCTGCTTACTTCACTGTTGATCAGTGCTATAACGGCGGAGATGGCGGCGAGTTCTTGTTGGTTTTTCATCGCGCTCACCTTACGCGGGGATATTGCCATGCTTCTTGGGAGGCAGGCTTTCGCTTTTGGTGGACAGTATCTCCAGAGCATCGATCAAGCGTTTACGGGTTTCGGAAGGCAGGATAACGGCATCCACATACCCGCGTGCAGCAGCCATGTAGGGATTGTTAAACTGTTCTTCATACATCTGAATCATCTCAGCGCGCTTGGTAGCAGGGTCTTCAGCAGAGGTTATCTCTTTGCGGAAGATTACGTTAGCGGCACCCTGAGCACCCATCACGGCGATCTCGCTGGAAGGCCAGGCAAACACCATATCTGCACCTAAGTGACGGCTGCTCATGGCAATATAGCTGCCGCCATAGTCTTTGCGGGTAACCACCGTAAGTTTGGGCACGGTTGCTTCGGAATAGCACCACAGCAGCTTTGCGCCGTGGCGAATGATGCCGTTCCATTCCTGCTGCGTTCCTGGCAAGTATCCGGGCACATCTACAAAGGTAACAAGGGGGATGTTGAATGCATCGCAGAAGCGGATGAAGCGGGTGGCTTTATCCGAGGCATCAATATCCAAGCATCCGGCTAATACCTTGGGCTGATTGGCTACTATTCCTATGGTACGTCCGTTCAAGCGGCTAAAGCCCACGATCAGGTTTTGGGCATAGTAATAATGAGGTTCAAAGAAGATGCCATCATCCACCACGCTGTGAATTACGTCGCGCATATCATAGCTCATTTTGGGGCTGTCCGGAATGATGGTATCCAGATCAGGACATAGTCTCCAGGGGTTGTCTGTGTTATCGGGACGCGGTGCATCTTCCATATTATTGGCAGGGAGGTAGGAGAGCAGGGTTTTAATCTGGTCTATGGCGTCAGTATCGTTTTCGCAGGCAAAGTGTGCGTTTCCGCTACGGCTGTTGTGTGTCATGGCTCCGCCCAAATCTTCCTGAGTGGTTTCTTCGCCGGTAACTGCACGGATAACGTCCGGACCTGTAATAAACATGAAACTGGTGTTCTTTACCATGAATACGAAGTCCGTCATAGCAGGAGAATACACTGCACCACCAGCGCAGGGTCCCATTATGGCAGTGATCTGGGGAATAACGCCACTGGCACGGGAATTGCGGAAGAAGATATCTCCGTAGCCTTTTAGGGCATCTACGCCTTCTTGAATACGTGCACCGCCGCTATCCTGAATACCCACAAGGGGTACTCCGCTTTTTAGTGCCATATCCATAACTTTGCATATCTTTGCAGCGTGCATTTCTCCAAGGCTCCCGCCTCGGGCAGTGAAATCCTGTGAGAAGGCAAATATAGGGCGTCCATCCACCAAGCCATGTCCGGTGATCACACCATCGGAGGGAATTTCAATCTTTTCCATGCCAAAGTTATCGCAACGATGTTGCATGAACATATCCAGTTCACGGAAAGTGCCTTCATCAAACAATAAATTAAGTCTTTCTCGGGCGGTTAGTTTTCCGCCTTGTTTCTGTTTTTCAATTGCTTTAGCACCACCCATTTGCAGGGTTTTGGCTTCTTTATCCAGCAATTTCTGGATGGCATCTTTGGTAGATAGCATCAGCATTCCTCTTTATGTATAGTGTTTATTTATCTTTATTCATGCGCAAGGCACATCTCTGGCGGTTGCGCAGTAAGTGAATACAAACAGAGCAAGGATTATTTTACGATAACGCGTAGGTTCTTTTCGCTTACTTTGTAGCCTCCGCCGATCATTACGTAGCCTTTGAACAGCTCGGACATATCGGTGATTCTGCTGATTCCCCAGTCGCTCGTACGTGCATCCTGTGTGCTTTCTGGTGCGCGTAACACGCTGTTTTCGCCATAAGTATCAAAGAATATTACTTCCAAACCAAGTTTAAGCTCTTCACGGGTTGCTATGCGGGTAATTGCCCACCATTTTGCCCATTCATTCACACCACTATAAGCATTCATAAACTGTCCCTGGTTCTTGGTTTCGGGGGTGGGAGGAGTTATCAGCTTACCAAGGTTTACCCTTTCCCAATCGGAGTTTCCGAAAGGTTCTGCCATATAAAAATAGTCTGTGGGTTGAATATAATGCAGATCAGCATTCCCGGTGGGAGCGGGGAGTGTATTTGTTTGTGTGGAAGAGGGAACATTTAGCACTAAATTGGGTGTGATAGGATTTAAAACTAGCTTGGGAACACAACCCACCAGTATAATTGACACTGCTACTAAAACCAATAACGTCAACACTGTTATCGACTTGAAACCTTTCTGAACGTTCATTTTTTCTCCTTGGGTTAGATAACCCTTTTCACAATATTCTTGATATTCCCACGCTGCTAATCCTGTTTATTTTGTCAAATCATATTTAGTCCACTAAGATTTAGCCCCAACTAAACATTATGTGCAAGGCTGCATTTCTCCCTCAATATTACTTATTCTAGGGGCGTATTTAAGGCTCAAGTTCATTTATGATGGGTAATATGAATTCGTATCGCTTATTATTCCTTTGCTTGAATTTCGCTATCATTGCCCACCCATTGCCCTTATCATGGACAATGATAGGGCAATGATAGGGCAGATAATAGTAGCGGCCTATATAAAATATCGCTCTTTTGCTAACTAAGTGGCATGCCCACCATAAATGAATCAGAACCGTATTAAATCGATTTCCACCGCGCACCTATATCGCATCGCGATAAGGGATTCGGGAGTGTGGGAAAAGGAAAAGCCTTGACCAAAACCCCATTCCCAAAAAGCTAGTCAGCACTTATCTATACAATAACATGGAGTTAAAATGCTTAAACTCGATCTAAATCAGGAATTGGTGCAGCGTAGTCGCACCGCCGCCAAACAGATAACCGGAGCTTTTGATTGGCTATTCGAGGGTTACAGTTCGGTGGCGATAGAGCGTACGGTATTGCGTTTGCTGGGCATAGACGGAGCCAATAAAGAGGGCGAACCCCTGCCCAACATCGTTATAGATCATCTTAATGCCAATTCTGCCATCAATAAAGGTGCTGCCGTTTGGGTGGCAAATGCCATGCTTGCCAAAAACCTTAGCGCACAGGAAGTTGCAGAGCAGGTTTCCCAGCATAAGCTTAGTTTAACTGAGCTGCCTCTGGCAAGTGCGGAGCAGTTGTTTGGCGTTTTACAGCCTTTAACGCAGCAGATGCTTAGCCACATCCGCAGCCAAAAGCAAAAGCGGGAAGAGATGTTTGCCCAGTTTGGCGCGCGACGCAGTCCTGCTATATATGTAATCGTTGCTACTGGTAATATTTACGAAGATGTAACCCAAGCCCGCGCCGCTGCCCGTGAAGGTGCAGATATCATTGCCGTAATCCGCAGCACCGCTCAGTCTCTACTGGATTATGTGCCTTATGGAGCCACAACGGTAGGCTTTGGCGGAACTTACGCCACTCAGGAGAACTTCCGCATCATGCGTGCAGCCCTCGATGAGATTTCCATAGAGGAAAAGCGTTATATAAGTTTAACCAATTATGCCAGCGGCTTGTGCATGCCAGAGATCGCCGTGATGGGTGCCATCGAAAGGCTGGATTTGATGCTGAACGATGCCATGTATGGTATTCTGTTCCGTGATATTAACCCTAAGCGCACGCTTTTAGATCAATACTTTGCCCGCATGATAAACGCCTATGCCGGCATCGAGATTCAGACCGGTGAGGATAACTATTTAACCACTTCCGATGCCATAGATAAAGCCTATACCGTTACTGCCAGCCAGCTTATCAACGAAAGCTTTGCCCTGATTAGCGGCATTAAACCTGAGAAAATGGGCTTAGGACACGCCTACGAGATTGATCCCGAGATGGAAAACAGCTTTGTTTACGAGCTTGCACATGCGCTGCTTACCAAAGAACTGTTTCCCGATGCCCCCATTAAATATATGCCCCCCACCAAGTTTGCCAGTGGCAATATCTTCAAAACTCACCTGATGGATGCCATGTTTAACTTCATGGGTCAGCTTACCGGACAGGGTGTGCAGTTGCTGGGCATGATGACGGAGGCAATTCATACTCCGCATCTGGTGGATCGCTCGCTGGCAATTGAGAATGCTCAGTACCTCTTTAAGGCAGTGAAAGACCTGAACCAAAGCCTCTGTCTGGCTCCCGATAGCTTTGTAAACGCTCGTGCCAATGAAGTATTGCAGCAGGCGGTTACATTCTTGGAGAAAGTGGCTGAAGAAGGGCTGTTCTCCGCCATGGCAAAGGGTGATTTTGCAGAAATAAAGCGTCCCGAAAACGGAGGCAAGGGCTTGGATGGCGTTTTCCTTTGCGATAAGGACTATTACAACCCCTTCATGCAACAGATGAAACAGGAGTTGGGATTATGAGCAAGAATATTATTCGCCCCTATGGAGACACCCTAAACGACGGCAAGATGCAGATTTCCTTTGCGCTTCCAGTTAGTGCGGATGCCTTTGGCAAAGAAGCCGCCAGATTGTTGCTTATTCAAATGGGTTTTGATGATGCTGAGATCACCGGTATGCGGGATTTGCGCGAAGGTTTCACGCATTTTATCGCCTATGCGGTTACTTCCGCAGGCATTGATACCAGTAAAATAAAGGTGAAAGTAGTGGAGACTCCGGTAATGGATATGGAAGCTACCGATGCCTATATTAGCGAGCATTTGGGACGCAAGATAACCGTGGTGGGGGCATGTATCGAAAGCGATGCGCACACGGTTGGCATCGATGCCATTATGAATATGAAAGGCTACAATCACCGCTTTGGACTGGAACGCTATCATGGATTCAACGCTATAAACATGGGCGCACAAGTCCCCAGTGAAGAGCTGCTAGCCCGCGCCAGAGCCGAAAAAGCAGATGTTATCCTGGTTTCGCAAGTGGTTACCCAAAAGAATATCCACATCAAAAACCTTACGAGGCTGATAGAACTTGCCGAAGCGGAAGGATTGCGCCATAAAATGCTGTTCATCTGCGGAGGTCCGCGTATTTCGCATGAGCTTGCCATCGAACTTGGCTACGATGCAGGCTTTGGCACTGGCACTTACTCCACCGATGTGGCGAGCTTTGTAGCGATAACTTTAGCTAAGCAGCTAACATAAGTGTAAAAGTGGAAAGGTGAAAAAGTGAAACTAATTGATCGATTCTGTCGCATGAGTGCCATTATTGAGGATGGATATATCACTATTATAATAAGTTTTAAAGCTCTATCAGTAAGCATTTACAACATTGCAGTGCTTTTGCCCTCATGCTTTAAATCGTGTTACACTTTTCCCCCTTTCCACTTTTCCACCTCTTCATATTTCCACCCTTTCACCCTTCCACTATCACAAATAGGAAACTCCCTTGTTTAACTTTCTCCTAATGATAATCGCCTTCGGGTTGATGATCTTTATCCACGAACTGGGGCATTTTCTTGCGGCACGTGCATGCGGAGTTGGCATCGAAACCTTTTCCATGGGCTTTGGTAAGCCGATTGTGCAGTTTACCCGCAAAGGGATAAACTACCGCATAGCCTGGATTCCTTTGGGTGGCTATTTAAAGATGACGGGTGAAAACCCCGATGATGAAGATGCAACTACACCGGCGGACTTATCTTTCCAAAAGAAAGCATGGTGGAAGAAGGCGTTTATTGCGTTCAGCGGACCTGCTGCCAATCTCGTGTTTGGCTTTGTGTTGTTCGTGTTTGCCTTTATGCTGCCACAAAAGCAGGAAGATTTAAGACCCCTTGTTCAAAAAGCCGAAGGGAAGTGGGCTACTGTATTTATGCCCGCGGATAGTCTGATAGCCGTAAATGGCACTAATATCCAGGGCTTTCAGGAGTTCCTTATCGGGCTTTCGCGGCAAAAGAACAACAGCATCGTGATTTCCCGCAGGGGCGAAAACTTCATGCTGAATGTAGCCGGAGCCGATGCTGATTCGCTGATGAAATCCCTAACGCCGGTGGTGGACAACAAGATTGGCGAAGTATTCACAGGAATGCCTGCCTGGCGTGCCGGGCTGAAAGATGGCGATATAGTGCTG
>JALNXT010000046.1 GCA_023230245.1 Candidatus Cloacimonadota bacterium | reverse complement strand
ATTACTGATTACCGGCATACTGCACCCGCTCATACGGGCATCGGTAGCAGCAGCAGTTAAAGCCATGGCATAATGATGAATATCATCGCCGAGCAAGCCACTTTCTATCTGCCCCATAATCATCTTGCCCAAGCTTATGCCGGCAATGTTTTTAAGCCCATATTCGGCTATCGCTTTATTCATAAGCAAGCCCATATCAATGGGTTCTAAGGTTGCAAGGCTGGCATTATTACAAAAAGTGAAGTAATCCAATAGCGTATTCCCATCCGGAGATTCGAGCTTAGGAGCATCACCTTCGCCAATTATATTGTGTTCCATAACTGTGTTGCCAAGCTCCAGATGATACAACCAACCATGCCGCCATCTTAATATGGCTTTGCTATGGGTGGTATCGTCATACAGAATTGCTTCAATCCAAATCTTATCGTCGGTTTCTTTGTTATATATCTTGATCTTCTCGGCTGCAAGCATTAAATTGGCTTCCAGAATGTCGTCGGGAGAGATTCCTGCCAGGACTTCTAATTTCCTAGCAGGTTCTTTAACGCAAATACCAAGAGCAGCAGCTATTTCCAAACCGACTAATTCCGTTTCTGGAATGCCTACTCTCATGCCATTTTTTAGTATGCTGGGGCTTACCCATATTTCTGCCCTGATAAGCTTACCCGGCAGTATCTCGGCTGCGTAAGCAGCAGCTAAAGCTACCGCCGCAGGCTCTGTACAGCCCATAGCTGGAGCTACTTCTTGCTTTAAAAGCGCAAATATACTATTTGAATCTACCATCACTTTCCCTGTATAAAATTGTATTTTTGTGACTATTCTATAGTGCGCTTTCCTGTCAAGATAAAAGGTAAGTTTTCCTTTGGCTTTTCTATTTCCTGGCTTTGGGTACGAAACGGAACTCCACCTTTCTGCTTAGTCGTTTGTCATTAATTGCAGAATTGAGGTCATCGTTAAACTCACCCTTGCCGGCGATAATAATCTTTTCCGGTGGGAATTTCAGGGTTTCCAGCATATAGCGCACTACTTTTGAAGATCTTGCCAGGGATAATTCCCAATTTGAGGCATACTTTTTCTTCAGAGCTGCACCTATAGGAGTGTCATCACAAAAACCGGTGATCATAATTTCATAATCATCTTCCGCAGGAACACTATTGGCAAATTCGTGCAGGATTCTTATTGCGTCCTTATCCAATTCCACGCTACCGGAAGCAAAGTAAATCTTATCTTCATAGGTTTTGCCAAAAGGCAGACTGCGCAGCTCATCCAAGCGACGTTGTAAAGCTTCTTTATCTGCATGTTCCGAATCCAGCATTTGCTGATAGCTACTGATATACAATTGCAAATCGCCATATTGCTTTTGGTTAGCCGCAGCAGAGGCATAGTATTCATTAATCAGCATGGAACTACTATCCAATGCTTGTGTGTCTCCACCTGTTGAAGCTACGAACTTGATATAATCGGCAGTAGCTTTTTGGAAACCTTCAAAGGCTTTCGCATCCATACCTTCACTTGCTGTAGCCTTGTTCATAATGGCATAATTAGCTTTCATAGAGCTCAAGATGTCGGGTGACAGTTTGGGGCTTTTATCTTTCTCCACGTATCCTATAATCTGCTGTGCACGGCTATTTACCCGGGCATAGTAATCCAGTATTTTCGCTTCGGTTTGCTTAAGCTTGAGGTTCAACTGATCCAGATTCAAATAGGCATTCGCCAAATCTTCTCTAGTAGTATCCAGTTGTTTCTGTAAGAGTACCATCTGTTCTTCGTTGCTTTTACCTTCATAGATTTTCAGCATTCTTAAGTTATCAATTTGGGAGCTTAAATCAGCATTACGCTGTTTCAAATCCTTCTTTTCCAAATCCAGTATCATACTCAAGATTTGCACCTGTCCCTTATAGATGTCCACGGTGAGGATAAGTTCCTCTTTAATCAAGATATACAGATCTTCTCGGGTTTGCATGGCAGGTTTGGCAACTTCTGCTGCCCATAGGATAGCTAAATTCAAAATGATTGATAGCACGATTAAGCTGAGTGTTTTTTTCATTGTTTCTCCTTACGTTAAATTCTTAAGTGTTACTATACAGTATAAGCAAAACAGTCCAAATTACAAACAGGTGCAAATTAGTGGACTGTCGCAATATACTAAATTCTATCTAATCAGGGTTAGCTTAGCGCAGGAAAGCTGTCTTTGCCCTGCGTATAGCTTTGCCAAGTAGATACCGCTTGGGCAGGTTGCGCCTTTGGTGTCACGCCCATCCCAAGATAAGGTAAATCTATCGCTACCAACGGGTATGCATGCCAATGTTTGTATTCTGCGTCCTTTGATATCATATAGCACTACGCGTAGGTCTTGGCTGTTCGTTTTATCCATAGCGATATTCAGAGTGGTGCCTTGTTTGAAGGGATTGGGGCTGGCAGACATGGTGATTGCGATAACAGGTGGATTCAGGTCATCTGATACGTCCACGCCAGAGCCGAGTTTAGCCACAAATATGTCAGCTTGTCCATATTGTCCAGTATGTCCATTGCTGGTAAGGGTGATAGCGTCAAAAGCAACGTTAGTGCCGGCGAAATGACCGCTCACATAGATATTGTTGTTGCTATCCAAGGCAATGCCGTTGCCTTTATCTTCACCTATCCCTCCTACTCCTTTAGCCCAAATCCAGTTACCGCCACTATCCAGTTTGGCTACAAAGCTGTCTTTAGTCCCATTGCTGGTCAAGCTATTGCTGCCAAAGCTGGCGCTGGTACCAGAGAAATAACCGGTAAAATAAACATTGCCAACACTATCAACTGCGATGTCGCTGCCTTCATCATAATCATAATTTAGTGTTCCCCCTGCTCTTTGTGCCCATAGCCAATTACCGGCACTATCCAGTTTTGCCACAAAGATGTCAGTTTGTCCAAGGCTGGTAATGGTGATTCCTCCAAAGTAGGCATCACCCCAAAAATAACCGGTTACATAGCAATTGCCAGTGCCATCCAGGGCTATGCCACAGCTATAATCCCAAGCTGACCCTCCCGCATCTTTTGCCCAGAGCCAGTTACCGGCGCTATCCAGTTTTGCCACAAAGATGTTATCTTCTGTATTGCCGGTGCTGCTTCCCAGAATAATTGAGCCGAAATAGACTTTCTCATGAATAGAGCCGGTTAGATAGACGTTGGAATTGCTATCCACGGCTATGCTTCTACCATCTCCACCACCAGAACCTCCTTCTCCATCGGCACTTTTTGCCCAGAGCCAGTTACCGGTGCTATCCAATTTTGCCACGAAGATGTCTTTATCTCCGGTGCAGATCAGGGTATTAGCGCCGAAAGCTACAGATAATTGAAAACTACCGGTTACATAGACGTTAGCAGCGTTATCAACCGCTATACCCAAACCATAATTCCAATTTGCCATTGAGCCGGCTCCTTTTGCCCAGAGCCAATTGCCGGCACTATCCAGCTTGGCAACGAAGATGTTCGTGCTGCCAATGTCGGACAGATTGATGTCGCCAAAGGTGGCGCTTATTTCAAATATCCCTGTAATATAAACATTACCATCACTATCCACGGCTATGCATTCGCCTCTTTGATTATATGATCCACCTGCCCTTTTTGCCCAAAGCCAATTGCCGGCATTATCCAGCTTGGCGACGAAAATGTCAGTGTAATTATCTGGCGTGCTCAGCAGAGTAGCTCCAAAGCTGACATTATAGCCGGTAAAATGACCCGTCACATAAGTATTCCCATTGCTATCGGTGGCACTTGATAATGCCCCATCCGCAAAATTATTGCCAGCTTTATTCGCCCAAGCCCATTCGGGAGTTTGCGCCACCACGCCACCAAAGACAGAAAGCAAGACTACAAAAAGAAAAAACACTTTCAGACTTTTCATTATTTCCTCCATAATGAATGTAAATATCACACGGTTACTAATAAAATGAATGGAATTATTGTGTCAACATAAAAGGGAAAAGTGTTGGGAGTGCCTGCATTGGGAATGCCTGCGTACTCGCAGGCAAGGCTCTATCTAGCCTGCAGTCGAGTGTCCTCGTCGGTAGTAAAAGAAACTGTGGGCGAGACGCCCACAGGCCTTTCCGGCCGGGAGGCCGGAACTCCAAGTGAGGCAGGAACTCCAAGGGAGGTCGGACTCCAAGACATGGTGCATTTTGAACTCCGAGGCATACAAAACATTGACACAATACGGTAGATTGAAAACAATGGTATTTCATTAGTATTAAGTAAGGATAGCACATGTTTAAGGAACCATATCACTTTAATATAGGACGTTACATCGATCCAACCAGATTCGAACAGATAAAGGAATTTGCCCAAGACCTTCCTACTCCCTGCTTGGTGATAGATTTGGATTTGATTAAAACTAAGTATATGGAACTGCAGGAAAGCCTTCCTGTCGCCAGAATATATTACGCAGTGAAAGCCAATCCCAGCGATGAAGTTATTCGTTTGCTGGCGGATTTAGGCTCAAGCTTTGATGTGGCTTCGCGTTATGAGCTAGACCAGATGCTACGTTTGGGCATAGATCCATCCCGTCTTAGCTACGGCAACACCATCAAAAAGAAGAGCGATATCAAGTACTTTTACGATCATGGAGTGCGATTATTTGCCACAGATAGCGAGCTTGACTTGCTGAACATTGCCGAAAACGCACCTGGTGCCAAGATCTTCTTTCGGATTTTAACGGAAGGTACGGGGGCAGACTGGCCTCTTTCGCGTAAGTTTGGCTCTCATCCTGATACCATCTATCATCTCATCTTGCAATCCGCAGAAATGGGCTTGAATCCTTGGGGCATTTCCTTCCATGTAGGTTCGCAACAGCGTGATATTGGGCAATGGGATGATGCCGTAGCCAGATGTAAATATCTCTTTGATGCCGTGGCAGAAGAAGGTATCGAGCTGCAAATGATCAACATCGGGGGTGGTTTTCCAGCTAACTATGTTGACCCCACCTTTTCCGTGAAGGAATATACCGAAGAAATCTTGCGCTTTATCAGGGAAGACTTTGGTGAGAATTTACCGGATATTATATTGGAGCCGGGACGGTCGCTAACCGCAGATGCAGGCATCATTATCTCCGAAGTGATCAACATTTCCCGCAAGTCCAAGAACAACTTATATCAGTGGGTGTATCTCGATATTGGTAAGTTTGGCGGATTGATAGAAACTATCGATGAATCCATAAAGTTCCCCATCTATTTTGATAAGGAAGGCATGGCAGAAGAGATAATTTTAGCAGGGCCTACCTGTGACAGCATGGATATCCTCTACGAACACTACCATTACCATATGCCAGATAGCGTGGTTCCGGAAGATAAAGTGTATATCTTCACCACCGGAGCCTACACCCAAAGCTATTCCTCTGTAAGTTTTAACGGATTCCCCCCCCTGAAAACAGTTATTTACCGCGATAATCAAGGAGATGATATATGAAAAGGTTACCAGTAGAAGCTTTACAAGAATTTATGACCACCGTGTTCACCCGCATCGGGGTGGCTGCTGAAGATGCAGCTATTTGCTCGGAAGTACTTATCGCCAGCGATTTAAGGGGAATTGAATCCCACGGTATCGGTAGACTGAAAATGTATTATGACCGCATCAAAGCAGGCATCCAGAATCCTGTTACCAAGATTGACATGATTAAAGACAAATTCGCCACAGCGGTTTGGGACGGCAATCATGGCATGGGACATGTGATCGCTAAAAAAGCCATGCAAACCGCCATAGACAAGGCTTCCCAATACGGCTTAGGCTGCGTTGCCGTGCGAAACTCTACCCATTATGGCATCTGCGGATTTTATGCGGAAATGGCTACCAAACAGAACATGATTGGCATCACCTTCACCAATGCACGTCCCTCTATATGCCCCACCAATGGCGTTACACCGCTCTTGGGGACAAACCCCATCTGTTTCGGTGCGCCCTCTGATCTGCCCTATCCCTTCTTATACGATGCCGCTACCTCAATCTCACAACGGGGAAAAGTGGAACAATATGCCAGAGAAGAAAAAGAGACACCCGAAGGCTGGGCTATTGACTTGGACGGTAAGCCCTATACCGATACCAAAAGCTTGTTGATTGATCTGGTGAAGCAAAAAGCCAGTATGCTACCCATCGGCGGAACCAGTGAACTAACGGGCAGCCATAAAGGTTACGGGCTTGGCACGATGGTGGAAATCCTAAGCGCAGCCTTACAAAATGGCAGCTATTTAAACGGCTTATTGGGGATAGATGCCGATGGCAAACCTGCTCCTTACTGCCTGGGACATTTCTTCTTGGCAATAAATATAGAGTTTTTTACAGAATTAGATAGCTTTAGAAAAATAACCGGCGATATCTGTAGAGAGCTGCAAAACTCTCAGCTCTTCCCTGGCAAAACTCGCATCTATGTGGCTGGAGAGAAAGAATATGAGCTGGAGCAACAAGTACGTTCTCTGGGGGTACCAATTATCCCCAATCTACAAAAAGATATCGAGTTTATGCAGCACGAATTGAATCTGGATATGCTTAAATTGTAATATTTACTTGCCAAGACTATGTCTGTGGCTTATACTAGTGATAATAAACGGAATATATAGTAAACATAGGAGTAACAATGAAACAACTGATTAGTATCCTCGTACTTGCATTGCTTATAGGCTTGCTGAGTGCCGTTGATTTTGACATCACGGGAGAGCTGCGTACACGCGCGGCATTTAACAATAATGCCTCAGAAAAAGACGGCGGTTCCATTGACAATCGCTTTAGGCTTGCCATGGATAGCGAACTTACCGATGTATTGAGTATCCGAGCCATGTTCGAAGTTGGCAACATCACTTGGGGTGATGGCGCAAGCGGTGGCGGACTCGATACAGGCGGTATCAACGTTGAAACAGATGAGCTATATGTAGATTATCTTATTAATGCCATCGACACAAGGATCAGAGTTGGGCAACAGTACTGGGCAGATCATAGAGGCTTGGTATTGGATGATTTCTATTCGGGCGTCATGCTCACCAAAGAAAATCTCGCCGGTTTTAGAGCTCAATTGGGGATGATTAAAGTAGCTGAAAATGCTCCTTTTGCCAAGGATGATGTAAACTACTTTGTAGCAGACTTGCAAGGCGAAAGCCCAGTTCCTTTCGGAGTAACAGCAATGGCGGGTTATCATGCCGATAGCAACAATGGTAATGTTACCCTTATGCCCTATTTAACCCTAACAGCAGGACCAGCTACCATTGATATCACTCCTTTCTTAGATTATCAAATGAAACCCGGAGATAACGACAAAATGGGTATGGGGGCAGCCTTCAAAGCAGATGCCGAAGTGGGTACCATGCAGCTTGGTGCAGATGTATTAGTAGCTGCTGAAAATGGATTAACCACCCTCAGCCCTTGGTATCAGAATGGTTTATACCTCTATGGTATTGGCAACAATCACGATGGACTAAACCTTTATTGGAATAGCCCATATGATTCTAACGCCGATGCTTTCGTTAGTGCGGTTGCTACGCTCCACGCTCCAATTAAAGAGAATCTTACTGCTTTTGGAGCAGCTGGTGTTCTCACAGATATGGGATGGGAAGTTAATGCCGGCTTGGAATATCAGGTTATTGAAGACATGATGCATCTTTCCGCTTTTGGCGCATACGGCGCGGGCTCTACCGGCACAAAACCCTCTAACTATGCAATCGGTACTGCTTTAGTGGTAAATTTCTAAACCATCCAACCACAAATTATCAAGAGCGGGAGGCAGATGCTTTCCGCTCTTTGTTTTAGGTGATACTTGGAAGGTAGCCTTTTTTTTTACCTTCAAGACATGCCGCGTAATTGTAACACGTAATTTAGATTGAGATGCCATAAACGTAATCCCACGCGCCTCGTGTGGGGGTTTACAGCCGAAGCGGCAGACTTTTTGACTTAGAAATCGGCGACAATATCTTTGGTTAAAGACTCGCTTAGTTCGTATTCGCCGAATTCTGAGTTAAAAATAATTAGGATTGCATAAGCTTGCCTAATATAGTCTCGTAACAGAGTGTTGATTTGGGGGTAATGCCCCGTGGGGATGCCTGCGCTGGGAATGCCTTCGCTGGGAATGCCTTCGCTGGGAATGCCTGTGTCCTCGCAGGCAAGGCTCTACCGACGTCCTCGTCGGTAGTTAGAAGAAACTGTGGGCGAGACTCCCACAGGCCTTTCCGGCCGGGAGTCCGGAACTCCAAGAGAGGCCAGCGTTACAGTTATATGCAACGGTCTTTAAACAAATGTCAAGTACACCAAGTACACAACGGATGCAAAAAATTAACCACCAATTTGTTTAGTGACGACAGGCAGGCTGCCTGTTATCATAGAGTTCGTGGCAAAATCTGTTAAGCATT
>JALNXT010000045.1 GCA_023230245.1 Candidatus Cloacimonadota bacterium | reverse complement strand
CGAGACCACTGTGGCGAATACCTTCCCTGTGAGAGCTTCAAACATAGTTCAATCCTTATGCAGAATTTGACGTTTACACGTTTATCCTACCTCAGTATTTTGTCAAGCATGGGGTGCTGTTTCGTATCGGTTACTGACGGTGAATCTTGTTCCGTATCAGCACTCGCCTCGATTGCTAACAGCCCGAGTGAACGTCGTTCGCAATTTTAAATGACACTTTATAATCCGCCGAGTTTCCGGGAGAGTTACCACAAAATGGCTGTCAAACATACTGTGATTTGTAATATATTAAAAATATTCTTGGGCTCAAATCAGGATTGCTTTATACTTTGTTGAGTAAAATCAAATATAGGAGAAAGAACAAATGAACAAGATTATCAGAATCATCATGTTGGTAGTGCTATTGCAGCTTTCGGTTTCTATGGTATTTGCCATGGAGCATACAATTGGGTTTAGGGGTGGAATGGCTTTCCCATTTGCGGATAAAGATGACGATACAACCCTGCATCTGATGGGTGGCATTAGCTACGATGCGTGGCTGCAAGATAACCTGTCTTTGGGTTTGCGTCCATATTTCACTTCTGTAGAAGGCGCAGAAGCCGGTTCCACATACAAATCCCAACTTATTGGCGGCGATGTTGTGATAAAATACCGTCCTACTAGTAACAAGATGTCTTTTAACTTCCAAGATTCTTTCCTGAAGCGCATCTCACCTTATGGCGAGCTGGGTTTTGGAGTGGTGAACTACAAAGATGCCGCAGACAAGAATAAAATCGTTATTTCTGCTCCTACCATAGGTCTGGGCGTGTCCTTTCAAAGCAAATGGAAAGTGAATCTTGATCTGGGTGCGCAATACAATTATGCACACGATGATAATATTGACGGGATGAAAGCCAATAAGCTAATGGATTCTTACCTAATGCCTTACCTTGGCTTGGGCTACACCTTTGGGAAAAGCAATTCCGATACAAACAAAGCAGAAGGTAGCATCACGAACTTGGTACGCCCCCTCCTTCGCAATCAAATAAGTATGCAAAACGATTTCACCCTGCAGGGAGTTCAATTTGAAATTGGCAGTGCCAATCTGACCAACGAAGCCAAACAAACTCTGAATGACGTAGCAACCGCCATGATAGCTGCTCCGGCTGCGAAAGTGGAAGTCCAGGGACACACTGATAATACTGGTTCTAATGATCTGAATAACCGCCTGTCTTTACAGCGTGCGGAATCTGTGAAAGCCTATCTCGTTAGCAAAGGTGTGGATGCCAATCGTCTGGGGACCAAAGGATTTGGCTCCAGTAAACCGATTGCTAGCAACAACACACTGGAAGGCAGAACCGAAAACCGCCGTATCGAATTTGTGATAGTGAAGTAATCCAGCATTTATCACTATATAGAGCCTCCTGAACTGGGAGGCTTTTTTTGGGGCTCAAATTAGATCATTGTGAGTTAAAGGGAATACGGAAAGGGGAGTTTTTTGTCTTGACATAAACCGCATATTCTGCATTGTTAGTAATGATGTTATTTAGGGATCGCTCTTGGCTGCTTTTAGCTCTCTTATTTTTGCTGCAAGGCTTTGTGTTGCCACTATTTGCAGCAAAGCAGACGGTTATTCTCAAGGTTTTTGAGCTTCCTGATCCCCGTAAAACTGACGCCTATAATAAAGCCAATCTGGCAGTGGTGAATGCCTTTCGGGAGAGGCATCCCGAGATAGAACTGAGGGCTTTTTCCGGCATCAAGATAGAAAACATGGATATGGATGCTGGGCCTTTGATGGCCATCGCAGGAGGGGTAGCCCCTGACATCATCTATGTAAACTTCCGCCAGAGCGATACTTATATCCAAAATAACTTCCTCTATCCCCTGGATGAATTTGTGCACAAGCTGGATCCTGCGCTAATGCAACTACGCGTGGAAAAGCCTGTATGGCAGGTGATAAAACGTAAAAAACAGGGCGATCAAAAAGAGCAGATTTGGGCTCTTCCCTACGAAACTTTGGTACGGGTGCTAATGTACCGCAAAGACGTTTTCAAAAGGGCTGGGCTGGATCCCAGCCGTCCTCCCCGCAATTGGGAGGAGTTTTTTGCCTACGCCAAACGCCTCACCGATCCTGCGACGGGGGTCTATGGCACAGTATTGGCTTCCGGGCCACAGGCAGCTTATGATTGGCTACCTTTTTTGTGGGGTGCCGGAGGTGATGCGGTAGTCTATGATGAAGCCAAAGGCGAATGGAGAGCGTCTTTTGCCTCTGAAGCCGGTCTGCAGGCGATGAATTACTACCTGAAACTTGCCACCACTCCCTGGACGGATGATAGTGGTAAGTCGCAACGTGGATTCGCACTGCGTGAAGGGGATTGGGGCTATTTGTGGCAGGATGGCAAGATTGGCATGCGCATGGATTATCTTTCCCAACAGAATATGGGGGGAGCCTACGATCCCAACCTGTTTGGTTTTGCGCCTGCGCCAGTAGGTCCTTCAGGAAAGGGAGGGAGTGAGATAAATTGCCGCATGATGGGCATCTTTTCGGGAGCCGGCATATCCAATAACTCCGGGTTGGGAGATCGCAATCCCCAAGCTGTGCGTCATGCAGCCTGGGACTATATCCAGTTCTACGATAGCGAGGAAGCCCGCAAGATCAGGATGAAGATCATGATCGATAGTGGCTATGGCAGAATGCAGAATCCTGTGTTCCTAAAACGCTATGGTTACGAAGATTATCTTCGCTATGCGCCCCAAGGCTGGCTGGAAACATTCGAAACGGCACTCTCCGAAGGCAAACCCGAACCTTATGGCAATAACTGCCAGAAAGTATATGAATTTATGACCTATCCCCTGGATGAACTGGTGGGGCTGGAATTGGCGGGAAAACTGCCTCCCCAAACCAGAGCTGCCGTAATTATGCAGACCTTGGAAGCAGCCGAAGCGAGAACCAACAGCGAAATGATCGGCAAACTGGATGAAGCAAAAAGAGTCTATCGGGAGCGTTGGGCGATGCTGATTGCCGTCTTTATTCTGCTGGCTTTTTGCCTCACCCTCTGGCGAGTTTGGAAGCTGCTGTCGCCCAGCCATAAATATCAGAAACCCCTTAGCCACACCTCCCTGCTTTGGGTAACGCTGCTGCTGGCACCAGCCGTGATCACTATCCTGGTGTGGAAATACATCCCGATGTTCAATGGCACTTTGATGGCTTTTCGGGATTATCATATAGTGGGGGGTTCGCCATTTTGTGGCTTTGCCAATTTTGCGGAAGTGATCTTTGATCCCAGCTGGTGGTCTGCCGTGGCTAAGACACTGTACTATATGGCTTTGTCATTAGGCTTGGGGTTCTTCCCTCCCATCCTTTTGGCGATTCTATTGCAGGAAGTTTCACATGCCAAGATGATCTATCGGGTGGTATATTATCTGCCGGCGGTGATTAGCGGCGTGATCGTGATTTACCTTTGGAAACTGCTCTACAATCCCTCCGATGCGGGTGCACTGAATCAGATTCTGATGGCGGTGGGGCTGCCTAAGAGCATGTGGATAAAGGATGAATCGCTGGCGATGCTATGTGTGGTAATCCCCACAATTTGGGCAGGGATGGGTCCTGGAAGCCTGATCTATCTGGCAGCACTGAAAAACATCCCCAACGAGCTTTATGAAGCTGCCGATCTGGATGGTGCGGGCTTTAGGCAGAAACTGCGCCACATCGTGCTGCCGAGCCTCAAACCGTTGATTATTATCCAGTTTATCGCTGCTTTTATTGTGGCGGCGCAATCCAGTGACTTCATTTTGGTAATGACCTTTGGCGGGCCTAATGAAGCTACCCGCGTGGCGGATTTGATGATCTTTGAAAAGGCTTATCTCTACCTGAAGTTTGGCACCGCCACCGCCATGGCATGGCTGCTTAGCCTGATGCTGATGGGCTTTACTGTCCTGCAGATAAAGTATCTCTCCAAAATGGAATTTGGCACCGCCCGAACCGAGGTAAACACAAAACCATGAGTATCATCGCGAAGGTAGGACGCAGATCTCCCAAGATGATTGCCCTTAGTGTGTTCATCCATCTGGTGCTGTTAATTGGCGCGGTTACTATGATTTATCCCTTCTTGCTGATGGTGTCCTCCTCCTTCAAAAGCTCCGTTGATAACACGCGCCTCACTTTGATTCCGGAGTACTTTCACCAGGATCAAGCGCTGTTTCAGAAATACACAGAAGCCAGATACAATGAAGAAAGCGGGCGCATGACAGAAAACTATGCAGGGAATTGGCTTAGCTTTTCTGAGGTGCGAGTGCCGAATGCTTATCAGCCTGCACTGTATCAAGATTGGAAAGAGTTTATCCGCCTGAAGCGCGATGATTACGGAGTTTATGATTTCTACGTATCGGAGCATTATGGGCGAGGCGTGTATCCCCGCAATCAAAGACAACTCCGCAAACTGCTGAGAAAAGAGAACGATGGTGACCTGCGTATCTTCAACTCTAGATACAATACCGGTGCCCAAAGCTGGGAAGAGATTGCCGTGGAAGAAAAAGAGATTCTTTCCCGTAATTTTATGAGTAGCAGCAAGGGCTATTTGGGGAGATTTCAGGAGTTCAAGCTCTCTGTGCAAGATTGGCACCGGCTCTACATCAATCTGGATGGTCATTTTATCCAAAGCGGGCTGTATCCGGAGTTTAATGGAGATTTGGCAAAGCTGAATGCGGCACTTGGCAGCAGCTATCAGGATTGGAACCAGATCATCCTAAGCGAGACTTGCCCTCTTGTGTCTGATCCGCTGCGTCCCTGGTGGTTGGAATACGTGCAGGACAATCTCAATATTCACCATATCAGGATAAATCCCTCTGCTAACTATGCTTTCAGAGAGATGCTGGCAAACAAATATGATAGCATCGCTCTGCTGAATATTACCTGGAATACCGCTTATCTCGGTTTTAGCCAAGTGTCTATTCCAGAAAGGGTTCCCGATAGCGGGGCGATCGTGGATGATCTCACCTATTTTGTGCACGATGTGGCGGCTCCGGAAGACCTGAGAATACTAAATCTGGCAAACGATTGGCGGCAATTTCTGAATGCTAAGCATACAGGTGCAACTTACCCCCAGAACATCGAAACTATGCCCTTCCCTATCCTACAGATTGAGTATGGGACTTTTCTGGAACACAAAACCGCCATTCGCCGTGAGTTTTTGGTGCGCAACTATGCCATGGTGCTGGATCAGATGCTAAAAGATTCCCTATCGCTGCGCAATACCCTGATCTATTGCTTTTTGTCTATCCTGCTGGCGGTTACCATCAACCCACTGGCAGCGTATGCGCTCAGCAGGTTTAAGCCCCGCTTTGCCTATCAGGTGATTATGCTCTTTATGCTTACAATGGCATTTCCGGCGATGGTGATCGGGATCCCCAATTTCCTGATGCTAAAGCGGCTCAATTTGCTTAATACCTTTTGGGCATTGGTGCTCCCTGCTGCTGCGGATGGATACTTTATCTTTCTGCTGAAGAGCTTTTTCGATAGCTTGCCAAAGGAACTCTACGAAAGTGCCAGGATAGATGGAGCGGGGGAATTTAGGATGTTCTGGCAATTCACGCTTTACCTCTCCAAACCCATATTAGCCGTAATCGCATTGGGAGCCTTCAATGCAGCTTACCGCAATTTCCTCTTTGCCTTCATCGTGTGTCAAGACCAATCGATGTGGACTCTGATGGTTCACATCTACGAACTGATGCAACGCGCCAGCCTTTCTGTAGGTTATGCGGCTTTGACCATCGCCGCCATACCCACTCTGGCTGTATTTGTCTTCTTCCAAAATCTGATCATCAAAGGGATAGTGATCCCGATGGAAAAATAGGAGTTTCACCCATGCACAACGAAAAGATTATCCTCGAGCGGATCAAGAAACACATCGCCCGCCACAAAGCCGATATCTATCACCATAAGCTGGATATCAATGCTACCTACATCTATAATCAAGCTGCACCTATCCCCTACGCCGAGCTTGACTTTAGCAACGCGAAAGCAATCAAAAAAGGCGATCTCTGGGCTGAAGCATGGGGCAGTGCCTGGTTTCTGTTTAAAGGCGATATCCCTGGCACACACCGGGTTAAGAACTGCGGTCTGTGGCTGGATTTTGAAGGTGAAGCCTGTGTATTTAAGGATGGTGTACCCTGGCAGGGGCTTACCCCTAAGGTGGATTGGTATCATAATGCGGCAAAGCATTTTGTGCCCCTCGATCCGGCAGAGACATACGAAATCCTGGTGGAAGCTGCAGCCAACGATCTCTTTGGCAGCGGTAAAAATGACTATCACCTGCAAGAAGACTGCCTCTGTATTTTTGATAATGAGCTATGGCAAACCCTACTGGATATGGAAATCCTCTTTAACCTGGCAGAAAACCTCCCTCAGGGAAGCGTGCGACGTCAGCGGTTGCTCTACAGCCTCAATGAAGCCTGTAACTGCTGGAATACCGATAGGGACAAGGTAAACAAGCTGCTGCATGAGCTTTTGCAGAAACCCGCTAATGCCTCTGCGCTTACTGCCTACAGCGTCGGTCATGCCCATCTGGATTTGGCTTGGCTCTGGCCGATCAGGGAGACAAAGCGCAAGGGGGGGCGCACCTTTGCCAATGCCCTCAGGCTGCTGGAGAAGTATCCCGATTATGTGTTTGGTGCCTCGCAAGCCCAGCTTTATCAATGGATGAAAGACATCTATCCCGGGCTATATCAAGAGGTGAAAACAGCCGTCAAGGCAGGCCGTTGGGAAGTTCAGGGAGCGTCTTGGGTGGAGTTTGACACCAACCTCAGCGGAGGAGAATCCATCATCCGGCAATTGGTCTATGGACGCAAGTTCTTCCGTGATGAGTTTGGGATTACTCCCGATACCCTTTGGTTGCCGGATTGCTTCGGCTACAATGGCAACCTGCCCCAATTGCTAAAAGGCTGCGGAGTAGAGCACTTTATGACCCAGAAACTAAGCTGGAACGAGACGAACGTCTTCCCTCATCATCTGTTTAGGTGGCAGGGGATAGACGGCAGCGAGATTCTGGCACACCAATTACCCACCAACGATTACAACTTTTCAAACAACCCCGCATCCTTCCTGCAGACGGAAAGCAGGTATGCCCAAAGCGAGATCGCAGAAGGCTTTCTGAACCTCTACGGTATAGGTGATGGAGGGGGAGGACCCACCGCCAATCACATCGAATATGGCAAGCGCCAACAAAACCTGGAAGGCTGCCCCAAGTTCAAGTTCTCACCCGCCAGTGCCTTCTTTGATTATGCCAATACCATCGCTAAAGAGCTGCTCCCCAAAGCCTACGGGGAGCTGTATCTGGAGTTCCATCGCGGCACCTATACCACCCAAGCGCTGATGAAAAAGAACAATCGGATAAGTGAATCTATGCTCTGTAGAGCAGAATTCCTGGCTGCGATAAGCAAGACTCAGGAATACCCTGAAACCCTTGCCAATATCTGGAAAGACGTGCTCTTGCTCCAGTTTCACGATATCATCCCCGGCTCTTCCATCGGCTGGGTTTACAAAGATGCAGCCGAGCTTTCCGCTAAGGCGCAAAAGCAGGCGGGTGACTTCATCAAAGACACTGCCCTGAAGTTCCATGCCGAACTGCCAAGCACCCACAGAAATGGAGATAGCGGATTACGCATTACCGAAGAGCATAGCTATATCATCTTCAATGCCTGCAATTGGGAAGTTACAGATTGGATTAAGGTAGATCTCCCTCCTAAAGATTATACGATAATTGACGGTGCAGGCCGGGAGCTTAGCTGGCGGGAAGAAACAGGCTATGCCCTGGCAGAGATTAAAGTACCGGCTTGGGGTTACAACTGCCTCAGCTACGTAAATCTCTGCCCTTTGTTTTTAGATGAACGCGCAGCGCTAACCGATACCCTGGAAAACCGTTTCCTTAAAGTAAAACTATCTCCAATAGGTAGTATCACCGGTATAATAGATATGGAAAGTGGCAAAGAGCTGTTACAACAGGAATCTAACCTACTTCAGCTTTGGGAAGATGAACCCAATAACTGGGGCGCTTGGGATATCAACCACTTCTATCGGCAAACCTGTCCGCAAGGAGTTAGCTCTGCCACCTTGATTCCCGCAGAAAGCTTTAGTCAGCAAGGTTTGAGCCGTATTGTTCACCGGCTCAGCATCGGCACATCCACCATCAAGCAAACTATCGAACTGAGGGCAAATGAAGCTTTAATTAGGATTAGCCACGAGGTGGACTGGAAAGAGCAGCACAAGATGCTGAGAGTGCAATTCAATCCCGATATCCAAGCCTCCGAAGCCACTTATGAGATCCAGTTTGGAGCCATCAAACGCAGCACCAAGCCCAAAAACGCCTGGGAAGAAGCCCAATTTGAAGTTCCCGCCTTGCGTTTTGCCGATCTTTCGGATGCTGGCAGAGGCGCCGCTTTGATCAACGACTGTAAGCATGGTTACCGCATT
>JALNXT010000044.1 GCA_023230245.1 Candidatus Cloacimonadota bacterium | reverse complement strand
CAAAGTCGATTTCCCCAATCCGACATTGCCGGCAATGGTTATCAGTTTCTGGTGTTCTGCCAAGTATGTTTCCAGATTGCGCTCCACATCAATTGCTTTTAGAGTGGCTTCAGTCTGAGGTAGCGTTACCCATTCACTGATACCCGGGCTGGATACGCGCAGCTCCAAAGCTTTCACCTGTTCTGCAACAAGATTGATAGTGCGACGTTGCCACTCAGCTTTATCCACCTCTTTATCCGCATCGATAACCAGCACAGGACACCCAACATGGTGAGTAATAAAATCCTCATACAAGTTATTCAGTAACTGGAGATAATCGGCAGAAATAGCCAGTTCGCTTTCGCGTCCTCTCTCTCGTATTCTTTCCAGGAGAGTGGGAAGGTCTGCCTTGAAGTACACCAAGAGATCGGGTTCTTTGATCTGCTCTGTCATCAGTCTGTAGGTACGCTGATATGCGATGAATTCCGGTTCAGACATGTTCTGCAGGATTCGCTGAGCTTTGCCGAAAATATGATAATCCTCTGCGAGAGTCCTGTCTTCCAGCACAATACCCCTGCAGGATTGGATCAGCTTCTGGCGATCTAATCTGCCATTGAAGAACTCAATCTGCGCCATGAAAGCATTGGCGACGGGATCCCGGTAAAAAGAATCCAGTACGATAGGATTGAATTTTTCTGGAAAGGCGAAAACCCCTTCGGTGCCATTTGGTTTTGGGTACACAGATATAAGAGCTTTATTAAGGGGTGCAGAACTTGCTGCTGCTATAAAGGTGGATTTGCCCACTCCGATATTTCCTACTATGCCAATGCGGATGTTCTCCATTATCATTCCTCACTACTAATCTTTCTTCCAAAAAACCGACAAGGCAATACAAGTCAAGACATTCTTAAAGAGAAACTCCAAAGAAGTAATAGGAACACGGATGAGGCGCTTTTCAAAAAAGGGGGAATGGCAAGTAGCACTTTGCTATTGACACTAACAGGGGATTGTAAGACATTGACCTTTCATAGATTTATAGTGGAGATAGCAGATGGACATAGCGGTTGCTTTAAAAAAACTAAGCCTGAATATACACCGTAACTGCCTGATAAATAGCGGAGATAAGCTAATATTAGGCTGTTCCGGAGGCGCGGATTCTAATGCCATGTTATACATGTTTTCCCGCCTGAGGCATAGCTTGAATGTGAAGCTTTTGGTGGTGCATGTGAACCACCAACTGCGCGGAGCTGACAGTACTGCCGACGAACTTGCCGTGAAACAGCTATGCCAAAAACTGAATGTGCCGCTGATAATTCGCAGAGTGGATGTCCCCAAGAGTGGCAACCTGGAAAGCCAGGCTAGAACCTTACGCTTCAACGCTTTTGAGCAGGTGATGAGCAACTATTCCTTTCATAAAATCCTGCTGGCGCACCATCGTGACGATCAGGCAGAGACAGTGCTGCAGAATTTGTTTCGGGGTGCAGGAGTTGGAGGTATGGCGGGTATTAAGCCCATGATAGGTAATATCGTGCATCCCATGTTGATCTTTACACGTGCAGAACTGGAAGAGATATTACAGGAAGCCTCGCTCCCCTGGCAGCAGGATGCCAGTAATCTGGATAATGGCTTTACCCGCAATAAGATACGCAACGACCTGCTTCCCAAACTTAAAGAAGAATACAATAACACCATCACAGAGCGATTGGCAAAACAGGCAGAGATATTTAACCTGGCAGACCAGTTATTGCAGACCAGGGCAAAGCTGCAAACCAAACGGATTGCGCTGGAATATGCCCCGCAGAAAGTGGTTCTGAGCATTTCTACCCTACAGAAACTAAGCGATATAGAGCAGTATTACGTACTGCGCCAGTCTTTCAGGTTGATCACTAACCAAGAGACAGATTTCATGGCGGTGCATTTTGAGGCTATCCAGGATATCTTAGATTCACAAGGCTCGAAACAATTGCACTTGACCTTGGGAGTGAAAGTTAAAAAAATGTATGACGAGCTGCACCTATACCAGAAAGAAGATACCACGGCGAATACCGAAGATGAGCTGGAAATAGATATGGACAGAGCAAGAGCCGTTTTTGGAGATTATCGCTTTACCTTCAAATACTTAAGGGTGGAACCCAAGGATTACTTTGTGGATGGTGGAACCTATCACATCTTAATCGATGCAGATAAAGTTGATTATCCCTTTAAGATCAGATTCAGAAAGCCGGGAGACCGTTTTGTCCCCTTTGGTATGGAGCATTTTAAGCGTTTGAAAGAGTTTTTTATTGACGAAAAAGTACCGAAATATGATAGGGAATTAGTTCCCATCATGGACGATGGGGAAAAACTGTTCTGGATCGTGGGACACCGGGTAGATGAGAGAGTGCGTTTTGATGAAAACACCACGCATTACTTGCAAATTATAGCCGAACCCACACAAATAAAGCCTAAACGGGCAGCAAACCGTAAAAAAAACGCAAGAGGAAATGATGAATCTGATGAATTGTGATATTTCAGCCGTACTCTTTGATGAATATAGGATACAAACTCGCATCCGTGAAATCGGATCGGAGATAACCAACGACTATAGTGAAAGAAAACCGATACTAATCGGCATCCTGAAAGGTGGATTTATCTTCTTGGCGGATCTGGTGCGCAGTATAACCATCCCCATGGAAGTGGATTTCCTGGCGATATCGAGCTATGGAGACGGAACCAGCAGCAGCGGTATCGTGAAAATCCGCAAAGATATCGATATTGATATCTGTGGCAGAGACGTGATTATTGTGGAAGATATCGTAGATTCAGGATTGTCCATGCAATACATCATGGATTACCTCTGGCAGCATAAACCAAGCAGTTTACGCACCTGCGTGCTGTTGGACAAACCGGAAGCACACAAGATAGAAGTTAAGTTCGATTATGTGGGCTTTGAAGTACAGAACGAATTCGTAGTTGGCTATGGGCTGGATTTTGCCGAAACCTACCGCAACCTGCCATATATAGGCATTTTAAAAGAAGAGTTATATCAATGAAGAAAGTGGCTATTACTGCTCTAAGTATGGCAGGACTAAGTAGCTTATTCGCTACAGCATCAGATTCTGTCGCCGTACTTCCAGAAGCAATGAAGAAGACGGGAGCGATTTTCGAGCAATTCTCCACGATGATAAATTACTTTATCTATGCACTGCTGGCGATATCGCTTATCAGTGCCGTCCGGATGTACCTGGCTAAACGGCGGATAAAGAAAGATGGGGGAATTGTCCCTCCTCCCATGCAGCCTAACTCGCCCAACAAGATGAAACCAAAGAAGAATACCTTCTCTCTTCCGCTGCTGATCCTATTGGTGATATTGACGATTGTGATTTTCCACACGCTGAATAACGACAATACTCCCGTAGCCAAAGAGAGCTATAGTAACTTTATCCAGCGGGTCAGCAATCGGCAGGTGGCTCAGGTGCAGTTTACCGAAAAAGACATTCTTTATGCCGATCTTGCCGGTAAGAAATATGTTAGCACCCTCCCCTTCGAAAGCCCGCAACTGGTGGATTCTCTCATCGCCAAAGGGATAAAAGTTAATGCCACAAAGCCTTCCCGCTGGGGCTGGGTCTTAAGTAGCGTATTTCCTATCTTGCTGCTGATCCTATTCTACGTCTTTATTTTAAGAGGAATGAGCAGCCAGAATTCCAAGGCATTCAGCTTTGGGAAGAGCAAGGCACGGCTTCATGAAGCCAGCAAATCCGGCATTACCTTTAAGGATGTTGCAGGAGTGGATGAGGCAAAAGAAGAGTTGCAGGAGATTGTGGAATTCCTGAAAGACCCTAAGAAGTTCCAAAGACTGGGGGGAAGAATCCCGCGCGGGGTGCTATTGGTAGGCAGACCGGGAACAGGTAAAACCTTGCTGGCAAAAGCCGTATCCGGAGAAGCGGGAGTACCCTTCTTTTCGATAAGCGGTTCGGATTTCGTAGAGATGTTCGTGGGTGTGGGTGCTGCCAGAGTTCGTGACCTCTTCGAGCAAGCTAAGAAGAATTCACCTTGCATTACCTTTATTGACGAGATTGATGCAGTGGGCAGACATAGAGGCACTGGATTGGGTGGCGGACACGATGATCCTGAACAAACCCTGAATCAGTTGCTTGTGGAGATGGACGGTTTTGAACCCAATGAAGCGGTTATTATTATCGCTGCTACGAATCGCCCCGATATACTTGATCCTGCGTTGCTGCGTCCGGGACGTTTTGACCGTCAGGTAACCGTTGATTTGCCAGATATTAAGGGGCGTACAGAAATCCTAAAAGTCCACTCTGCCAAAGTTCCTTTATCGGACGATGTGCATTTGGAGCTAATCTCTCGTGGCACTCCCGGTTTTAGCGGTGCAGACCTGGCTAACTTGGTGAATGAAGCTGCGTTAATAGCTGCCACGAAGAACAAGACTAAGATTGAAATGAACGATTTTGAAGAAGCAAAAGACAAGCTCACCCTCGGTAAGGAAAAGAAAAGCCGGGTTATTGCGGAAGAAGATAAACGCTTAACTGCCTATCATGAAATTGGGCACGTGCTTACCTCTATATTCCAAGAGAAAACCGAACCCGTGCACAAGGTTTCCATTATCCCGCGTGGGTTTACGGGTGGTGCCACACACTACTTGCTAAGCGATAAAACGGGCTATTCCCGCAGCTATCTGAAGCAGATGTTAGTTACCCTTTTGGGTGGACGTGCCGCCGAAGAAATAGTATTTGGCGAGCTAACCACTGGCGCAGGAAATGATTTGGAACGCTGCACGGATATCGCCAAGAAGATGGTTTGCACTTGGGGTATGAGCGACAAAATAGGACCCATGACCATTGGCAAAGAGCAGGGAGAAGTGTTTCTCGGCAAAGAAATAGGCGGCAGAGATGTGCACAGCGACGAAACCTCCCAAATTGTGGATAGTGAGATTCGCCACTTCATTACCGAAGCACATGATCAAGCCAAAGAGATTCTTACTGCCCACAGAGCACTTATGGAACTGCTAGCTATAGAATTACAAGAAAAAGAGACACTCGGAACCGATGAGATATTCCAGCTAGTTCTGGCTAATATAGATGCTGGAGATCCCGAGCTGGTGAATGCAAAATATAGGAAAGCCTTGGAATTGCGTTTTGAGCATACTGACATCATTGTGCAAGCAGAAGAAATACCCGAAGAAATACCAGAAAATACCCCTGAACCAGAGGAAGAAAGCTGATGGATATGCATGGAACCACCATCATAGGAATGCATTACAAGGGGCACACTGCTATCTGTGGAGATGGGCAGGTAACCCTTGGCGATACCATTCTGAAAGGCAAGGCGATCAAGATCCGCCGGATATTCAACGGGCAGGTGATAATTGGCTTTGCAGGCGCTACTGCAGATGCATTCAGCTTGCTGGAGAAATTTGAAGAGAAGCTGAATGCCAATAAGGGTAACTTACGCAAATCAGCTATTGAATTGGCAAAAGACTGGCGTCACGATAAGGTATTACGCAGGCTGGAAGCGATGCTGATTGCCGGAGATAAAGATGGTATCTTGCTCATCAGTGGTGTGGGTGACGTGCTGGAAGCCGATGATAACATCATTGCCATTGGCAGTGGAGGCAACTATGCCCTTGCCGCTGCGCGTGCGCTGGTATCCAAGACCAAGCTTTCTGCAAAAGAAATAGTCACCGAAGCTATTCTGATAGCTTCCGAGATATGTATCTACACGAACAACAATTACATAGTAGAGGAAATCTAATTGAACCAGATAGAAAACCTTACTCCGCAGCGTATCGTGGAGGAATTGGATAAATATATCATTGGGCAGAACCAAGCCAAGCGCAGTGTAGCCATTGCCTTGCGTAACCGGTGGCGCAGGCAACAAATATCCGGAGATATGAAGGGAGAAATAATCCCTAACAATATCATCTTGATAGGGCCTACGGGTATCGGTAAAACAGAGATTGCCCGGCGCATCTGCAAGCTTACGGGAGCACCCTTTATCAAGGTCGAAGCATCCAAATTCACCGAGGTTGGCTATGTGGGGCGTGATGTGGAATCCATGGTGCGGGAATTGATGGCAAATGCCATTAGCCAGGTGCGCGACCGCATGGTGGAAGAGGTGAAACCGCAGGCGCATGACGCAGCCGTGGAAATGGTGCTGGATATATTACTGCCACGTGGAAAGCGCAGCAAGAAGAGCAACCCTGCTACAGATTCTCCTGAGGCTTTGCGTTACCAACGCAGCCGTGAAAAGATGCGCACTAAGCTGCTAACCGGCTCTCTTGACGATAAAGAGATAGAGATTGAACCAGAACACGATGGCTTCCCTATCTTTGAAGTTATGCCCAATCCCAATATGGAGATGCTGGATATAGATTTTAGCGAAATGCTCTCCAATTTAATGCCGGGGCGTGGTAATAGCAGGAAACAAAATCTAAGCGTATCCGATGCTTTGAAACGCTTCACAGAGAGTGAAATTAACCGCATGATAAGCAAGGAAAAGCTTACCGAAACTGCGAAACAAAGCGTGGAAGAGAACGGGATTATCTTTATCGATGAGATAGATAAAATAGCCACCACCGATAAACATGGAGGCATCGATGTATCCCGCAGCGGGGTTCAGCGAGATTTACTACCTATCATAGAGGGTTCTATGGTGCCCACCAAACATGGCATGATCGATACCGCTCATATCCTGTTTATTGCCGCCGGTGCTTTTCATACGGCAAAGCCATCGGATTTAATCCCAGAATTGCAAGGCAGGTTTCCCATTCGTGTGGAGCTGAATAGCCTCACACAGGGTGATTTTGAGCGGATACTAACCGAACCGGAGAACTCTCTTACCAAGCAGTATCGAGCTATTTTCCGCAGTGAAGGTGTGGATCTCAAGTTTGCCCCCGAAGCGATAAAGGAAATAGCCCGTTTCGGAGCGCTTGCCAATGAAAAGATGGAAGATATCGGAGCACGCAGATTGCATACGATAATGAATGCCTTGTTAGACGAATTTCTCTTCGCAATGCCGTCCCAAGATTTAAAAACCGTTAAGATCACCAAAAAGATGGTAAGCGAACGGCTTACCCCAGTTATTGAGAGCGACGATCTTTCCCGTTTTATCCTGTAATCATGTTCGCAAAGTTAAAAAGCCTATTTGTATCCCTTACCATACGTAATTACCGTATTTTCTTTATGGGGCAGGGGGTGTCTTTAATAGGCACTTGGATACAGCGAACAACGATGGGCTGGTTTGTATATCGTTTAACTGGTTCCGCTTTCTTGCTCGGTTTGGTGAGCTTTCTTTCCATGATCCCATCTGTGTTCATCAGTCCTTTTGCAGGTGCTTGGGCAGATAGATGGAATCGGCATCACACGATGATTTTAACCCAGGTGGCGTTTTTGGTGCAGACATCTGTTTTGGCAATATTGGTGCTCACCGGAGTAATCAACAAAAACGTGCAATACCCAATTTTAATTTTAGCAGCTATCCAGGGCATTATAGACGCCATTGATGCTCCTATCCGGCAGAACTTTGTGATAGACCTCGTTGCCAAGCGCAGTATGCTGCCCAACGCCATTGCCACTAATTCTGCCATGTTTAATGGTGCACGTCTTATTGGTCCAGCCGTGGGTGGTTTTCTTATTATCATGTTTAGCGAAGGCGTATGTTTTGCCATCAATGCCATTTCCTATATCCCGGTGATTATCTCCCTGTTTTTCATCAAGATAGATTATCCTGCTGTGGCTCGCACCAAAGAATCCACGATCAAGAAGATAGTAGCCGGATGGAAGTATTCCTGGCACAGTTTCCCGATTCGTTTCCTGATTGCCAACTTGGCGGTTTACACTCTGTTTGGCATGTCCTACGCCACGCTGATGCCTATTTTTGCCAAGGATATCCTGCATGGTAATTCCAGCACGCAGGGCTTGTTAATGTCCACGGCTGGGATTGGTGCGCTTACTGGTTCGATGATCCTGGCATCGCTGAAGAACATCCGTGGTATGTCTCTGCGCCTCATCGTAACCGGCATGAGTTTTAGTATCGCGTTGGTTTGCTTTGCTTTTTCCGGGTCACTTTGGTTAAGCATGTTTCTAATGCTTTTCATCGGCTTTACCATGATGATGACTATGGCAACCACAAACACCCTTATCCAAAGCACGGTATCGGATTCTATGCGGGGCAGAGTTATCAGTTTATACACCATGTCTTTTTCCAGCATGTCTCCCTTTGGCAGTCTATTAGTAGGCAGCTTATCCAGTAAAATAGGGGCACGCTATACTTTGCTTATCAGCGCCTCAATCTGCTTTGTGTGGTCTATTTACGGCTTGAAGCTAGTACCCCAGTTTTCGCGGGGTATCATGCGCATGCTGGTGCTTAGCAAAAACACCGATGTTTACCGTGTCCGTAAATTTGCACCGGAGCTAAGAGTACGATGAAAATGTTCTTTCATCTTGGCAAACGAGAACCAAACTACCGTAGTTTGATGGAGCAGCAGGTGGATTTCGAGCTGCAAGGCAGAATCATCCCCGTTTCCAGGCTGGTGATTGCCG
>JALNXT010000043.1 GCA_023230245.1 Candidatus Cloacimonadota bacterium | reverse complement strand
ATATCCCCAGATTCTCCGCTTCCCTTAATTTTAAGGGTCCCACGGTAATATCTATCAAAAAAGGGATAATCACTCCCAAAGCCTCTTCCCTGCTTGCTTCTCCCCATGGCGTGGGTTTGTTATCTTCCTCTTGGGCGTCGCAAGTTTCACTCCCTGTGATCAGCTCACATGCCTCCGCCAGTTTGCCTGTCATCAGCAGCTTTCCACAAAGATCACTATACTTCAGCTCACTGATCTTATCCAAATCTCCTGTCAAAACACCCTCAATTCCCGCTTTCTCAAATATCGGATACAGTTTGCTAAGTGTGGTAATATCTGTCTTAATTTTCATGGTTTTATCCTATAATTTATATTTTAAAGGTTCATCGTTTTGGGTTACCACTTTCTCTGCAACCCGTGCTGCTAAATAGCTTATTAGATTGTCACTTATTGCCGCCCCGTCGATAGTCACGCTTATGTGTATTGTCTCCGAACAGCTCTCCTCCCCCAGTAACGATAAGCTTACTATTCTTGCATGAGCATAGCTATATTTTGCCATCGATATCGGAATATCATACGTATATGTGCATTTACTGCTACTTTGGCGAATCAGCCCTATTTCATTCCCTATAATCTCAGTATCACTATCATCATTAAATAACAGCTCCAAGCCATATGTTTGCCCAGAAAAGGCATCACTGGGCAAATCAGCATTAATATACAGCCGGTTATCTGCCGTACTTATGCTTAGATTCTCTGCTTTGGGGGGAGCATCTTTATTTATCAAATCGCCATACGCCGGCAAATTCACTGCATGATGCCCCGTCCCGCCCAAGTCGCTTATGCTCTTTAGATTACGGTACCTCACAGCCATATGCATGTATTTACCGATCCAACCGCTTTCTTTGTGGATATTAGCGATGTTAGCGATGCTGCCTTCTGCAAAGATCGTAGCTCCGCTACTTGCCACTGGGGTTCCGTTCACTAAGCTGATAACAGTATTGGCAACCGTGTCCACACACCAATAGAAAAGGTAAAAACCTCCCCAAGGATTGTTTATAGTGGTTACCATGCTATACAAAAACCCGCCCCTGTCTGCTATCGCAGGTGTTCCCGGTGTAACTGCGATAAGGCTCTGTATCCCTTCTTTCACCTGCGCATAGTTAACTGCATCATTATCCAGATACCCACTGCCAACGTCCCTGATACGCATACCGGCGGCATACATATCACGGGTAAGCGTTAGATTTCCACTAGCAGTACTGAAGCTGGGATTATTCTCCAGCACAAAATCTCGCACCTTCTCAAAGCTGATATTCTTGGGGGCATAGCTCTCGCTGACGTCCACAATCAGCATCAAATCTGCCAAACTCGGTGTCAGATTCGTCTCCAAAGCTTGTAATAAACTGTCATCCATCTATCTCTCCTTATCCAAAATTAACGTTCTTACCGGGGTCTATTTCCTCATACCCCGTCTGTCGCACTATCAGCCTGCTGCCATCTTTCAGCAGCAGATATGCGTCTTCTGCCAGTCTCAAATATCCCGGACGGTTAGCTACCAAAGGTAAATCTTGCATCAATTGCTTGGCTTTGAACTTTAGTTCCACCGTTTGCCCCGCATTCAGGTTGGTGATTTCTTTATAGCCAAAGTTCCCATCCAGCAGCACCCACAAATCCAGGTTTATCCCAGTGGCATAACGCGGTTGCAACAGTATTGGTACTCCGCTTCGCTTACTGCTGTTTATCATATTCATCAAGCTGAGGTGCTTCTCCAAATCGGCATCTTTTATGTTATATAGCTTTATATATGCCACTGCCCGCCAACCTTTAAACCTGTTGATCAAATATCCGGAAAGCGTCTCAGCCCACTCTTCCACCGGCTCAAAATCCACTATCCCCGCCGGATTCTTAGCACTGAAGACTACTGAAACATCGCCCAGGCTAAACCGTGGCGCACCATAACTCAATATCGGGTACATCTAATCCCCTTCGTACTGGCGGTCGCCGTACCGCCCTCCCCGTAACGCAGGACGCCGTTCCTGCAAAAAAACCTCTTCATCACCTCACCACCCCTCATCACATAAACCTAAAGTCTATTATCTTATTCCCGCATGTCCAGTCATAAGCCAATGCCAATGCCCAAAACTTATCCCCGTGATGCTCACTGTCCTCAGTATTATAGCTAAAGGTACTGGTCTTATTCGCACTCCGGCGGATACTCAAAATATGGCTTATCAAGCTGGGATCGTTGGGTATCCGTATCTTCTTCTCCTCAAAGGCTATCTTCAGCTTCTTAGCCATGCGTTCCTTCACTGCGGGTGCAAAGCTTACCCCCCTTATTTTGGAGGGGAAGGCGAAAGCAAGGTCTTCGTGCAGATTCATCCCAATCCCGCCTTTGTCTATCACCAATAGCTCCGTACAAGGGTTACCGGCTAAGCCCAAAAGCCTCTCTTTCTGCGTCCGGAACGGCATCTTCTGCCAGCTCTGGATTCCCGCGCACCAGGTAACCATATCATGCCTGAAAGTCTCTGCCACCGCGGTCTCGTCTTTTGTTCGTCCGATATCCACGCCATACACGTAGCTTCGCTTACCCTTACTCTCAGGCATGGATAGCACCAACGCTTCAAATGCCTCGCTTAGCGGATCATAGATGCACGGCTCAATCAGCGTATAGGGGATATAGCTCTCCGCCGTATCCAGGGGAATACATTCGTATGCCTGGGCAAATTCCTCCGGATCAAACAGCTCTCTCAGCTCGTCAATATCCACCGGGAAACCGTCTCTAATCGCATCATGGATGGTAATGCAGTGCTTGCTCCACTTGCTGCTTTTCCCGTCATATATCTGCCAAAACTTATCTATCCGGCTCTTCGGAGTACTCACCACCGTTACCCGCCCACTCACGGCTGTTATGCTGGGCACAATCGCCTGCCAGATTTCCTTATCGCGGATCGTGAACGCAAATTCATCCAGGTAAACATCTCCGTTAAATCCCCTGGCTGTCCTCCAGTTTGTGCTGCATACCATCAGGTGTTTACCGTTGGCAAGTTCGATAAATCCTTCTTTATCCACTGCTGCCAGCATGTTCATCCCTTCCAAATGCCACCGCACATAATTCATCACGACTTCAGCATTCTTCTTGGATGCAGATACTATTAGCTGATTCCGCTCCCGCACCAATGCCCCGGAAATCGCATCCAAGGCCAGGCTTAGGCTGAATCCTATCTGTCGGCTCTTATTCACTATCCGCCACCGGCTGTCATCCGCTAAAAACTTAAGCTGATAAGAATACAGTATCTTCTTGATGTAAGGTGCCAATATCTCTATATACTTGTTCACACTACCTCGAACTTAGCGGTCACATTACCCGTACAGGCGGTCGCCGTACCGCCTTCTCTGGTAGTGCAGGACGCAGTCCCTGCGAAAACGCTTCCGTCACCGCAGCACCCCCGCACGCCAGCACTCCAGCACCCTAATACCTTCACCCCCATCACCCCCGCAACATATTCAAAGCCGTCTCGGCATCGCTCGGAACCACATCAAAAGCCTTAAAACTTATGTCCGTGCTCATCCCCAGCACTTCCTTAAAGAACAGGTCAAGCTGCCCGCCAAACACATTCTGCAGTGGCTTAATCTGCGTGGTAAGGAATATCTTCAGCTCGCCCGCAGCTTCTCCGCCGCCTCCCAAAGAACCGGGGATCATGATGCCCGCAAGCCGTGGAGGTACTCCATGACAGCTTATTATCTCCATCATGGTTTTGTCCTGCAGCTCCAAAAATTTACCCTCTTTGGTATCCTGAAGCCTCTCCAATTGTACCTCCACGCCCTCCGGCACCGGTGCCACGCAGAATTTCGCCGCATTCTCCACTCCCTTAAATTTATCCCGGAAGAACTTGCGCAAACCCGCCTCAGTGTTGGGACCCAAATCCCCGCCCTTTATGAACAATATGGCATCTGGGATTGCGTTATTGGCAAAAAAGTTCTTGTTATAGGTCTTAATCGTGGAAAGCAGCGTTATGGCTTCATCTTCTATCAACGGCAGATAATCCGGGCAACCCCACACGGAAGATAGCATGCTCGGCTCCCTGAAATGCCACACCTGATCTGCGCTAAAATCCGCCTTGTTACTACCGGATTCCTGCACCCAGCCTCCATCCTTCCCCGCACTCATTGTCCAGCATGGCATGTAGTAAACCTCCACCCCGCTTCCGGTTTTCACTATCTCCCAAAAAGCATCACCAAAGATACGCAAATCAAGGATCGTCTTATGCAGCAAGCTAAACACGCTGTCCTCTCGCACGCTTTCCCGCAGCTTGGTTACCACCTCAGGGTTCTCTATCCCTTCCCCCAATATGCAGATTGTCTTTAGGTTTATACACCTCTGATGGTAAGAGTTGAGGTAATAGCAATCTATCAACTCCTGCACATCATACGGTCTGCTGCTGTCCTGTTTTTTGCTGCTCCCTTGTTTGCTGCTCTTTACAACCCAAAATCTCATCCGCTTTATCTATCCTACATCCCTTTGTACAACACCAATGCTCTCGTCCTCATCTAAAAGGAGCAGGTTAGTGCCGTTTGCCCATATAGCGAGTGGTATCCCGTCAGGTACAAATGCAAAAGCATAAGAACCTTCTATAATGTCTTCCTTCATATCCGCACTTACAATAAGAGTATTATCACTTTTTAATTCAAGAATATCGTTATATTCAGGTGCGTTCACTCTGCCTAATAAAATACAGTTGTTGTCAAAATAATTTGCGTCATAGCTGTATTGTGGGCTATCTGCGGGATATCGCAGCTCTGCATGGAATAGCACTTTTTCGAACTCTCCGCTCTTGTTTTCTATACGGTAATCGCCACCACCTAAGTATATTTTAAGTATCTCACCTTTGCTGTACATGTAATCGCTCGTGCTGCGAATTGGCACCAGCCAGAGCATGGCGATATCCCAGTTGTTAATCAGTTTACCCAGTATGCTAAATTGCAGTGTCAGCTTCTCGCTGCCCGTCTCCGTGCTGCCATCATCACAATCAATAGTTTTATCCGCTTCCGTCTTAAAACTCAGGTCGCTGGTCTTTCCCATATAAAGAGCCTGGTTACTCATACCCTCGTCCCGGGATAGGAACGCCAATATATGATAATATTTTGCTGCCATTATCTCTCCTTATTGTTTTGTCGTTTCTTCCGTATAGGCGGACGCCGTTCCGCCCCCCCTGTAATTGCCCCGAGTGCCGTGATCACTTATTGTACTCCTTCTTATCAAAAAAAGGCGCACTCTCTGTGCGCCTTTCCCAAACGCTGCCTTTTAGCTTAGCGTCACCATGGTTAGCGCCGGACTCATGTCGCTGGCATACCGCTTCTTACCGCTTAGCTTTATCATCGGCTCCTTCCCCCCAGATACATCGGGTGTAGGGTATAGCTGAACTCCAAAGAGTGCCCAGCCCACAGTGTCGCTTCGGCTGTCATAAACCACCAAGTCCACCGCCTTGTTCACAAATTCACTGCGAATGCTGCTCAGGTTTGCCCCGCTAAAATTAATCAGCTGAAGCTCTGCGCTTGCTGCCTCACTCCCAATGTTATCGGTGCCGTCGCCCATGGCGGTGGTTACATCCGGCTCTGTTTTCAGGTTCAATTCCTGCGTTACCTTACAGCCGGCAGGCACCAACGCAAAATCACTCGCAAGTGCTGCTTTGGCGATAGTAGTGAATTGCGTTCCCGCAGCTCGCACATATATCTTATCATAAAAACGTACTGCCATCTTTCTCTCCTTATTCTGTCTTTTTTCTGGGTACTTGCGCCTTCAAGACGCCGCTTCGATACAGCTCCAGCCTAAATTCGTTAAACTGCGCTGTGATTATTTCTTTAGTTTGTTCCAAGGTTGCCCAGCCGGAGCCCACACAATCCACTTTCTGTTCCAGCTTGTTTATCTTATTGTCAAGGACATTCCAAATATAGGCTACCAAACTCACCAATAATCCCAATACAAATAGCACCAATGCCCAGGGAATGTTCATCATCTGCGCTTCCCCTTACTTCAGCAGCTTCACAACCGGTTTGATCAGAGGAAATACAAACTTCACCGCATCTATCGCAGTTCCGAACACCTTCTTCAAAGTGCCCTGCCCGCTTGCGTTCAAAGCAGTTTCCACCTTGGTTGCCGCTATAACCGCCCTATACTCGTCATAGTTCGCAATCCCCTCCGGCTTAATGGCTGCCTGAGTTTCTTTCTCAGTGTTGAAACACGCACTCACTATTGCCGTTAGCACGGGGATGATCTTCTGCACTTCCACGTTTATCTTCAGATACCTGCCAATAAAAAAGCAGATCAAAGCTGCCAAAAAGGGAATGGCATAAGTGCTCAATGCCCCTATGCTATCCACCTCGCCACTTGTCGCTGCACTTGCCAGGCAAACGCCCATTAGCATCGTAAAGGTCAGCAGCAATCTAATTAAACTGATATGTTTCATGGTCTCCTCCTTGTAATCGCACACGCCTCGTGTGCCACTGGTACAATCATCTCGACTGCACCTCGGAATGCCTGTGTCCTCGCAGGCAAGGCTTGCCGACGTCCTCGTCGGCAGCACGCCAGCACCCCAGAACACCAGCACTCATATATCCACCCAGCCTATATCCACAGGTATCTCTGCTTTTAGCTGATTCATCGTCAAGTTTCCCTGCGCTTCCCAATGCCTGGATAGCTTCACCATTTCGCTTACTTCGCTTGGTTGCACTTCGCCTTCACCCCATCCCGTTGCACTGTGGATGCTGCCTCCCTCGCCGATTTCTCTGCTGCTTATTATCAGCTTAGCTATCGTAAAGGCGCAAATGGCATATTCCAGGCGTTTATCCGCTCCCAACGCTTCATAAGCTGCCGTCCCCAGCCCGCTCTGCACATTCGCATCGCACACCTCGGCAATCAGCTCTATCCGCGCGTCAGGGATATCCTTGGAAAGGCTCTGCAAGGCTTTCACCTTTGCCACCCATACAGATACAGGTTCAGGCATCCACCCTCCCGTAATTCCAGCTTTGTGGAAGCGACATCTTGTCGCTTGTTCCGTCATTCCAGCGCAGGCTGGAATCCAGTTCTTTTCCCAACTCCATCATGCCACCCTCCCGCTTATCCGGGCAACAACACACCTGGTGCCGTGCACCAGATCATTGCCATATTCCACCCGCTCACTGCTAAAGAAACGTGGTATCTGCAGTAACGTCCCCACCATCGCTATCATGCTTTCACGGCTCGCCTTAAATGATGTCCCATAAGGATATAAAACCCAAATGCTAAACTCATGCTCTCCCGTAAATGAGCTCCCGCCCCCATCTTCCTGAAGACGGGAACCATCTACTTCGATCACCACACAAGGAAGGCTTTCAGGCTTGTCTATCATGTTATCCTGCACACACACATCCGGGAGCAAGCTTGCTGCCTGGTCATCCAGATGTGCTTGTGCTTCGCTGTAAGTCACTTATTCTCCGCCACCTGCTGGTGCTTCAGGTACTTCAGGCTCTGCCACCAACATTCGCATGTTGATGTAGGGGTGAATGTTGCAGTCGATACGGCAGCTCAGCACACCCTTGAATCCACGGGCTTCAGGGTAACGCTGGGTCTCCAGATACACTTCGCGTCCCAGGGGAGCCAATAGCCCTGTCATGTCCCCAAACAGGATGCAATTCTGAGCTAAGCCGGCAATCTCCACCAGCTCATATTTCCCCCGGAAATACAGCGCACCATCACGCTCTTTGATTATCGGCTTGGTCGTGGTAACCTCGTCCCAAAGCAGGTTCATGTCCGTGGGGGAGATGAATATCTTGCTGTCCGGATTGGCTATATAATCGTCCGGGCTGCCACTGATCAGCTTGATGATCTTCTTGCTCACTGTGGTTTCGGTATCGCCATAGGTAACCGTCTTTTCTGCTTCGGTCATCTGCTTCACCAAGCCATCCAGGATTGCCAGGGTCAGTTCACGGTCGGTCAGGTTCTCTGCGTCCACCGGCTCCAGCTCGGTATCTCCGTTGATCAGCACTTGGCTCAGGTCTTTGGCAAATACCTTGGCAAACATCTCTGCCACCTTCTCCGGGGTGGTTGCCATGTCATCCACATAGCTGTCCTGCACAACCAGGGCAAGCACCAATTCCTTCAAATTGTAGCTCACATCAGCAGCATTCAGCTCCTGCAAGGTTGCCACGGTTTTGCGTCCACCGGTGCTGTTGTGCGCATTGCTGAATCCACGGGTCTTATACTGCGCCATGTTCACCACGGGGTAACTGCCACTGGGGAGATCAACTTTGGGGCAGGTTACATACTTCAAAATCGGGGTATTCTGAATCACCATGTCCAGGAACTTCTCCACCGTTGCGGCGGAAAGCAACCCGATCATTTTTCCTTCTTTCTTAGCCATTTGTCCTCCTTCTTAGTCCAGGCTACTAAAATTGAATTCTTGGAAAGCAGCTTCGTCTCCGCCTTTCTCAATCTTCACACTTTCGCCATCGATGCTTATCTGACGGCTTTTCGGAACCTTGTCCACGCCCTTTTCGATCTTCTCCAAACGCTCGTTCACCTTCTCCAGGCTATCCACC
>JALNXT010000042.1 GCA_023230245.1 Candidatus Cloacimonadota bacterium | reverse complement strand
AATCGTTCATCTTGGCAATATGTATCGCATACACTTTTGGAATCAAAGCATTTATTGATGATGACACCAACAGGTTTATGAAGCGTCTTTGCACAAACATTAACTCCTTACTCGATAATTACTCAATCGAGAAAGTTAAAAAGGTATACTCAGCGATCCGTATTGACGGGTTCACCGTATCATTGGTCATTAATCTTACAAGTTCAAAACATGAAGTTGGTGATGACACTATGTCGTTCGTTGATATAAAAATTCCATATATCTTAAATTACAAACCTTGTGAACTGAGCTTTAACATCATTTTAGAGTAGGTTCGCTATCCCAATTGCTCCCTTTGAAAAACTAGTTCGCTATCCCAACGGCAAAAAATAGCACTCGTAACCCAATGGTTACAAAATGTGGATTTCAGCAGATGAGTTCCTTATGATAAAGAAAAAACGACCTTATTCGGGTCGTTTTTGCTATCTTTTACCCGTTTTTTGCGAGTAATCAAAGACTTTTTTGTCCTTACTGTACGCCTTAAATGCCAAATTTTCTATGTTTTGTACGCCTTAAATGCCTTGACAAAATTGAAATATTGTGAATTAAAGGCTAAAAAATTATAGCACAGTAATTAGTAACCTAGAAGTTGGAGCAATCAAATCTTAAAATTGCCATCAGCTGCTTCAGTATCAAAAAAGCATGCTTCACAAATTAGTCTAATAAAATAAAGTTCGCTCCAACTTTTTCTAACCTTTTTACAGTAACATCTTTGCATATATTAGATTCATTGTTTGAAACCAAAATAAAGTTACGAGTTCCTTTATCCTCTTTATTTAAATTCAATACCGCGTGTCCGACAGTTCCGCTTCCGGCAAAGAAATCCATGACTAATGAATCTTTATTGGTTGTAGCTCTTACCAATTCTTTCATTAATTTGACTGGTTTAGGCGTTGAGAAATAATCTCTTTTTCCAAAAAGACCTGCTATTTCATCTTTTGCCGATGAAGTTGTTCCAAAGCAATCAAAGGTTTCAGGAACGTCAACTTCTTTTTCAAGTAACGAATCGCCAAAAATATACGGCTGTTTTATCTTGTTAAGCGCAGCTTCTTTTGTCTTTTTGCAAATGATTATGTATTCAAAATCTGTTTGTATTTTGTTTGGATTTAAAACAACTCTATTAGCATCAAAGAATGGGTGTTTCTTTTTCCATCTATGCAAAGTCACCATATCTTCACCAAAAATATCTTTAGACATCTTTAAAAGGTTATCTCTTTCACCTTCATCAATATTGATTACTAAAAAACCACGATTGCTCAATAGTTTATATGCAAGTTCAACTCTTTCTTTCATGAAATTGATGTAGCCTTCAGAATAGTTGGAGTCCTTATATCTGATATAGTCGATATGCGAATTATAAGGTGGATCAATTAGGATAGAATCAATCAAACCCTTATATGCTTTTTGCATGCTTTTCAAAGAGAAGATGTTATCAGATTCAATAACATAGTTAGTTCTAGTGTTTCTTCTATCTAATTCGGCAGGACAGTTTGAAAAAGCATTACTATCAACAATAGTCTTTGCGTTTACGGACACTTTCTTCAAAGAAGAGCAATAAGCAAAAGCCCATTCACCAATGTATGTAATCAAGTCACTGCAATACAGTTCTTCTAAAGAAGAGCAATTAGTGAAACATGATTTATTTACGATATTTACATTATGAAGATCCAAAGATGTCATCTTGTCGCAACCAGAAAAAGCACCTCTCTCTAGGGTAATGACTGATTCGGGAAGTTTTATGTGTCCCACAGCCTTCCAAGCTGGATAGCATATAATCTTTGATTCATCGAAATTATATAAAACATCATCGATCACTTTGAATCTTGGCGATTTGGAAACGAAATGAATATTCGAGCATCCAACAAACGGATTATAACCGATATCGATTAATGACTCAGGGAAAACAATAGATTTGATTCCTTTGCAATTCCAGAAGGAATTTCTATTGATTGTCTTAAGGCCTTCAATAAGTTCAAGACGGTCTGATTTAATCTTGTTAAGCGTTCCAACAACAGATGTTTTAAAGCCATTGTAAATGACATCATCTTTGATGAAATATGCCTTTGAATGATTGATAAGTTCGAGTTTAGAACATCCGGAAAAAGGATTATTTTCCATTTTTTCTAAAGAGGCTGGAATTGTTATCTTTTTGAATCTATCACACAAAAAGAATGTGTGTTTGCAGATAATTTTGACTGATCCAGGTATAACAAACTCGTCTCCATCGCCCTTAATAGAGCAATAAATCATTGTCTGCATATCCTTTGTGTATAAAGCACCATTTTCATATACAAAATAAGGCGATTCATTTGTTACCTCAACAAGCGGACATCCAGCAAATGGGTTGTTGCCCATCAAATTAACATTTTTAGGAATATTAATCTTTCTTAAGTTTTTACAGTTATAGAACGTATCTCCACCCATATTCTTTAATGATTCAGGCAAGATAACTTCTTCGATGTATTGATTGTCCCAAAAAGATGAAGATTCCAATTCCTCAATTCCATCAGGAACTACCACCACCTTCTCATGGCCTATATAATGCATTACTCTATTTTCTTCAATTTCAAAGTCAGAGCATTTATAGTCATGTTTATCAGCTTTTCTAAGTTCAAAACTTCGATCTTCAAAAATCCCATAGTCATACCAGTCATTATCACTATGAATTTTTGTTTTATACTCAAGCACTCCACTAACTAATCTAGATTTGTAAATGGTCTCACCGTTGTTTCCTTCTAAAACAAAAGGATCATCCCACACAATAAACCTAATGATAAATCCCTTGAATAGTAGCATGTCTGAATCCAACTTGAAATCATCTAATTCGTAGCCTAGTTCCAAAAGTCTATTGATGCATTCAAGTTTGACGAAGCTTTCATGGGAATCAAGCAAAAAGGCAAAGTTTTTATTAAAGAAAACTTTCTGTGAATTTGAGTCGATTAAAATGTGTGTTCCATCTTTATATGTCTTCTCAAAAACATCAGGAACATGCTCAAAAAAACGCATAGCCCAGTAAAGAGCTGTGTATTTCATATTTTTGCTTAATCTTAAATCGCTTAATTTTTCCATTACTTCAATTCTTCTATTATTCTATTAACAACTTCTTCTGGTTTTAACTTCGAGGTATCGATTACCAAATAAGGGAATTTGAATTTCTCACAAAACTCAACCATCCTTTTATAGATTTTTTCTGATTCTTTTGCTCTAGCGATATCTTTATCTTCCTTATCTCTAGAGATAAGTCTTTGAACTATAACGTCTGATGGTGAATAAATAATAACTGTCAATTTTGGAGCACCTAGTTTTTTAACAAGAAGCGCATACACATCTTCGTTATAATCAGAACCACTCCATGCATAATTTGAAGCCAAGTGTCTATCAGTCACTATGTTTTTATCTTTAAAAGCCTCATACATATAAAGGCTTCCAAGTCCGTAGAACCAGGAAGTAAAGTCTCGATTTGGATTCGCGTTCACTTGATCCCTTATTCTTAAATATTCATCAAAACTTTTCTCATCTTTATCAAAAAGATAATGAAGAGGTTTCTCAACAAATTCGTATCCGAGTTTCTCGGCTAATAATTTACAGGTAGTTGATTTGCCAACTCCATCCATTCCTTCAATTGATATATGGTTCATTTTTGTTTGCCTCCTTGAGACTAATTAGTTCATCGAGTGATTTTGGCTCGAAATTGCACACATCTACTCCGCAATTATAAGCAGGTAGATTTCTATAGAACTCTTTCATCATTCTATAAGGTTCTCCGTTTTTAGGCGTTTTATTGTGAATATGCCCATAAACCAAGAATCCACTTCTATTGAATTCCATCCAATCCATCAACAGATAATGACAGATGCAGACTTTACGTTCTTTATCTATAATCAAATCAATAAATTTGATTGATTCGAAAAGCTTCGATTTACTTATAACTTCTAATAAATCATGGTCATGGTTTCCTACAATTAAATGCTTGTGGCCTTTTAATCCACTAAATATTTGAATTGCAGAAGCATCATCGTCCTTAACTATATCGCCTAAAACATAGACTATATCGTTATCACTAACTTTGTTATTCCAATTAGTGACAATTGTCTCTTCCATTTCTTTAAGAGATTTAAAAGGTCTCTTGCACTTATCGAAAATAGCTTGATCCCTAAAATGTGTATCTGAAATATAGTAAATCATTAGTTAGTTTTCCTATTCTTGCTCTCGTGCATCTTACCTTTGGTAAAGTAATCTTGAATTTCAAGATAGCCAGATACTCTTCTTATGCGAGTTATTTCTTTAGAACCACATTCAGGGCAAACATCGAATGTTCCAGCTGCACCGCATTGCTTGCAGACATCCTTTGGGAAATTAAAGCCGAGATAATGGACACCAGAATTGATGGCTACTTCAACCAACTCATCTAAACCTTCTGCGTTTCCAAATGGAGCTTCAGCCAATTCAATATATGAAATGCATCCTCCGTTAGATAAAATATGGAACGGGCCTTCAAGTTCGAGCTTCTTATAAGCTGGAAGCCTACTATCGACATCAACATGGAATGAATTTGTATAATAGTCTTTCTTCATTACAGGAGAATCGAATAACTTTTTATCAATCTCGACAAATCTGCCACTTATGTATTCGCCGCTTGTAGCTAAAAGCGAGAAGTTTAAATGATATTCATCTCTTAATTCGTTTAAGTAATTTCTCATGTATTTAACAAAGTTAAGAGCTTCATTATAAACAGAATCATCGTTCCAATATTTCTTCCCTGAAAGGACTTCCATTGCTTCACTTAAACCAATGAATCCAATAGAAAGAGTCCCGTGTCTAAAGGTGCCTCTTAAACCAACTTCATTAATATCTTCTCTGGTTAATTTGTATTGTCTGATAGTTGGGAATAACTCTATATCTGCATTGCATGTCTTTTCATATCTATCTAGCAAAATGTCTTTTGTTGTTTTAGCAACTTCAAGCCATTTCTTTTTGAATAAATCTAATTTTTCTTTAAACGAACCATCTACTAATTCAGCGGACGATTCTAAAGCTAGTCTAGGAAGGTTGACCGAGATATTGTCGATATTACTTCTTCCAATAGCACCAGCTTCACCGAATAAATCATCTACGACTCTAGTCCTACATCCCATTATGGATAGTTTTTCAGGATCAGTGTTCCTATCGGCTTCACAGTCACATAATAAATATGTAGGAATCATCTTCTTCGCTGTGCAAAGCAATGCCTCTTCGAGCAAATCAAAGTTAGGATCCTCAGGAAATCTGTTAATACCTTTATGGACTTTGAATACAATATTTGGCTTATAGACCAAATCTCCAGCGTTATAGAAACAATCAATTAAAGTATGTGCTAAAAATCTAGCACTATTTGTGGTTCCTAATCCGATACAAAAAGTAACATAATAGCTTGTTTGTCCCATTCTTGTGTGCATGTTGTTGCACCAAAGAATCAATGAACGAATGCAAGCTTTGAAAATAGCATGATTCTCTAAGACCTTTACATCAAGTTTTGCAAAAATCTCTGCAAAATCTTTATCAAAATTAGCGAAAGACATGCCACCACTTTGTTCGTTTCCAATCTTAGCAAGCATCTCTTTGATAAAATCAAAAACGCCTACTATCTTTTCTTCTGGATCTAATCCATCGAAGTTCTTATAAGGGAATGCGCTTAATATATCGAAAGTAAGGCAGTTATAGGTCAAGCCATAAGCATCTAAATCATGAATATGAATGTATCCTTCGCGATGAAGTCTAGCCCATTCAGGATTTAGGCTATTCAAGACAGCTTCTTTTTCCCTTTTTTCGCCAATGTTAAAAACGTGGCCAACATAACTTTTTCTATTCGCAGCGTTATCGTTTTTATTTTGCTTCTTCATGATGAATCCTCACAAATTTCTGATTCTTAGAACCAACAAATGGCGTGGTACTTGTTCTTTGTTCTAAAATGAATCTTCCAACTTTTATATATTTCAAATACTTAAGTATTTCTTCTGGAACTTCTTCTAACTCATGACCTGTATATAGGCATAAATCAAAATCAGAGAGTTCTCTCAACAATTCAATAACAGCTTCTTTCTGAAGTAATGGCTCACCACCACTGATTGTCACTTTCTTGTTAATTGATTGTTCTCTAAGCAAGGCGGCTAAGTCAGAAACTTCCATAAGTGTTCCTTTATCGATAGCCCAGGTGCCTTTGTTGTGGCATCCTTGACAATGAAGATCACACCCCTGAAGAAAAACAACAGTTCTATAACCGTAACCATCGCATAAAGAAGGATTCTTCATCACAGAATTGACGCGTATTTTTCCCATATTTGTGTCCTTTTATTTTAATATTTTTTAAGCCATAAGTATAGATTTATCTATCTGCGGGCTTTAAGCATGCAACAATAATCAATCCAAGCAGACCTAGAAAAAGTCCACCAAAGAACCATCCGACAGCACTTCTTCCTTTGTAACTTGCAATAATTGGGCAAGCAACCATTGAAATAACCGTGTTGATAATTCCTAAAACTGTAACCCAAGTTGGCATATCAAACATATCTTCTCCTCCTAATAAGCTAACGATTCTTCGAAGGAGAACCAGTTTTCATAATCCATCTGGTATTTTTCAAACGACTCTAAGGATTGTTTTTGTTTCTTTTGTTTGAATTCAACTACGTTTCTTCTATTTTTTTCGACTTTATTTTGGTAGCGTGGCTCCGCTTCAAGTCTTTCTGCAAACCCTAAAATGTGAGCTTGTTCCTGAGGATTCTTACATTTCAAATAGGGATCATTGTTATTTATTTTTTGAAGAATCAAATACTCTTCATAATCTATTTCGACACAATTTAAAATCGCGTCTTTATGATCGTGTTTGACACGTGGAATAAACCTCGCTATTTCAGCTGCTTCTTTGCCTGAATCTGCGTTTACAGGAAAATCAACTCTTACAAAGAATTGCTTTCCGACATGGCCACACTTACAAGTGACTCTAAAGAATTTTAACTTCATCTGGATTTTCGATGTAACTATCCAGACTATTAAACACATCAATAAACTTTTGAGGCTCTTTAATATCAATCAAATGAACAGGTTTATTACGTTCTTTGATAAAAATATCTACTGGCCCGTGATATTTATTTGCTTTCCCAGAAATCTCGATTTTTTCAATTTTCTCGATTGGAATATAGATTGAGTTAGACGCTGTCTTGTAGGTTGATAAATGCAAGTAGCTATTAGTCAGTGTACCAAAATAAACTGAACTTTCACCATGTATTATAGATTTTATGGTTTTAGGAATCATAATTGTATAAGGTATTCCGACACCTACGCTTACTCCAGCACCAGCAAAAGCAACAAATGTATACCATTCAAAACTATTATTTACTAATGATTTAATAATAATGATGATGGACGCAACCATAATAATGTCAGCGACTATTGCTATGATAAAAGAATTTGTTCCACCATTTTTCAGCAGAATCTAAATCACTTTCGTTTAAAAAGTAGTATAAACCGTAAATGAATTCGGCAAGCGGCGATCCACCATCAGCTTCCTTTTTGATAAATCCGATTTCCTCTATAGTGAGTCTCTCATTTGTTTTAAGAAGCTTAGCCCTAATTCGCCAGCATTCTTTAAGGTCTGAGAACGACCTATTTAATTCTTTATTTTTGATGTTTTTCATAAAATGTATTTGACAGAATAGTTATGTAGGAAAATGACGGTTGAAAATGTCGGTTTCTACAGAGACTATTCTTTTCTTTTTGGTAAACTTCTCTTATGTCAAAAAAGGAGAATTTTACATGAGAAAAGACATATTTGAAAGGATGGAGTTCATGAAAAAAGAAAACATTGAACCAAATTATGCTGAACTGGCTCGAATATATCAATGTGATTATCGAACGGTCAAACGATACTTCAAGTCAGATGGAACACTAAAAGAAAGGAGGAAAGTCCCTTCAAAACTAGATAATTACAAAGAAGTGATCGAAGAAAAACTAGAAATGTCATGCACTTATATGTCTATATTCAAGTTTATTCAAAAACGCGGATATGAAGGCAAATATACAATTCTCAGAGAATTTGCTCGATCAATCAAAATAGATAAAACTAACAAAGCAACGATTCGGTTTGAGACCAATCCAGGTTTACAAGCTCAAGTAGATTGGAAAGAAAGATTGTCAATGACATCCAGGCAAGGAGAAGTGTTTGAAATCAATGTATTCTTGATGGTTCTAGGATTCTCACGAATGAAGTATTTGCAGTTAACTCTCGATCGTTATCAAGACACATTAAAATCAGCTTTAATCAATGGATTTAAGTACTATCAAGGAATTCCAAAAGAAATACTATTCGATAACATGAAGACCGTCGTTGACCAAAGCCGCTCCAACTTTCAAGAGGCTGTAATCAATCAAAATTTCTATGCGTTTGCTAAAGATATGGGCTTCGAAGTCATCGCCTGTCGCCCCTATCGTCCACAAACTAAAGGGAAAGTTGAGGCCCTTGCTAAACTCATGAGTCGACTTCGACCCTATAACCACGAATTCGATACGATGGACCAAC
>JALNXT010000041.1 GCA_023230245.1 Candidatus Cloacimonadota bacterium | reverse complement strand
AATAAACGCTGTTAAAGCCGTGCTAAGGTTAATGGCCTGATGTTCACCGATCAGGTTGGCGCGTAGATCTTTAAAGCAATATCCTTCAAAGCTATAGTCAAAGCTCAAGCCATCTAATTGGTCGCTTTTAACGGTGGCAAACCATTCCTGATTATAGCGATACACGGGTGCTTTTTTTCCCAATGCCACCGCTTCTATGATGCTTTTTGGGGATTCTTCAATATTGCCGAGTACCAAAGGAATGCCCTCTTTGATAATGCCCGCTTTCTCGCCGGCGATTATTTCCAGCGTTCCGCCCAAAGTTTTCACATGATCCAGCCCGATGTTGGTTATCACTTCTACATCTGGCACAAAGAGGTTAGTAGCATCGAGTCTGCCGCCCAAGCCTACTTCTATCACTGCTGCCTGCGTTTTCCGCTCGGCAAATACGCCAAATGCGATGGCGGTGGTAATCTCGAAGAAAGACGCATCCCACTTTTCGAACAGCGGCTCATATTTATGAAAAGCAGCCAGAATAGTTTCAAAAGGCAGTTCCATTCCATTGATGCGAAAGCGTTCCGTATAGCTGATCAGATGCGGGGAGGTATTTAGCGCAGTGCTTAGCCCATGCGCCAAACAGAGTGCTTCCAAAGTGGCACAAACGCTTCCCTTTCCATTAGTCCCTGCCACATGAAATCCATGAAGTGCACTTTCGGGATTACCCATATCGGCTAACAAACCTGTCATACGCGAAAGTTCCAGCTTCACGTTGCCGGAGTATTTCTTATATATATGATCCAGAAATTCTTGATATAGCATAGTTCACTCCATCGTTGATAATAAGATATTCATTCCTTTAGGCGGATATAAAAAAAGCTCAAACAGCATCAACTGAATCTCGATGCTGCTTGAACTTCATCGTTTTATCTAAGTTATTTAGTCTGCTACGCTTGGTTCTGGTGCGCTGAACTTATCAGGGAAAAGCATCGCACGCAGGGCGGTGAGGTTTGTTTTACGCTTTTGGAAGGCGTCAGCATCAGTTTTCCAAATCTCAATATACTTTTTCAGCATTTCTTCTTTGCGAGCACCGTTAGAGCCGGTTTCTTTATCGATATAATCCATATCCTCAATCATATAGTTCTGCAATTGAGTGGGATCCATATTCTCATAGAAAGCCTTGGGGATATTGTGTTTATAGAAGCCAGCCATGTTTGGGCATAGCACGATTACGCCGTAGTTGTGTTTCACTTCGGTGCCAATCTGTTCTGCCACATATTTTCCGTAAACCAGATACTCACTTTTTTGGCGAGATGTTTCGGGGCAAAATTTCATTGCGGACAGATACTTATTTTTGGGATCTTGCTTTTTGGGAGTTTTGGCAAGCAAAGCAAGGTCTCCATTAAAATCCGTATTGGTGTCCTTCATATAATCTGTGGTTGCCACCCAGATTTGCTTCATGTTATTGATGCAATCCTCTACGTTCTTTTCTTTATCTAGATTGTAGAAATTCGGCACTGCCAAGATGAATACCAAGGCAACGAAAAGGATGATACTGAGCACAGTATAAACCGAGATTCCGCTTTGGTTACGCAGCATAAGTTACTCCTGAAATAAATTCTGCTTTAATGAAATTAGGGTGGGGATTTACGTCAAGCCTTATTTTTTGGGGGGAGGATTTTGTTGATATAGTTATATGTCTCCGGGATGTCCCTAAAACGGCTGCTATAGTCTTTTCCCGGCTCAATCATCTTCCCTGCCATGCGAGTGGAAACTTTTGTTTCTCCCCAATTATAGGCTGCCAGCATAAGGCTCCAATTGCCGTTGTAACGGTCTTTTAGATACAACAAATACTTAGCCGAAAGCCTAAGGTTATAAAAAGGCACAAATAGCATCCCGCGTTTATGTTTCTTATGGATATAGGACGCGGTTGGCTCCAGAATTTGCCCCAATCCAATCGCTTGCGAAGGTGAAACCGCAAAAGTGCGAAAAGAACTCTCCGTTCTAATCAAGCGATAAAATATGGCGGGATCGATACCATAATATATCGCCACGCCAACCGTCATCACCCGCACAGAGATGGGATTGTAAATCACGATTAACAAGACAAGCAGTGCCAAAATAAGCATACTGATTATTCCGGCACTGCTCTGCTTTTTCTTTTTACGTTTCACTTTAAGGGGATATTTATGGGTGCGATTATCCCAATTTCTTCTTAAAATCGTTTAGTTTAAGCACATGGGACACTTCTTCGTTGATAATCTTGCGCAACACATCTTTAGTTTTGGGGTTGACAATATTGTCCGCAAGTGCATGGAAATAAAGCAGGGTATCCTTTTCGAAGCTGATGGCGTTTTCCACCACGCCATAAATATCTTTGGCACCAGCAGCCAACTGAATGGCAGATGATTCACTGTTAAAGATACGCCCTTCCACGATTGTTTTCAGGTATTCTGCCGCCAATTCCCAGTCTGGAGATAACTGCAATATTTCCATATCCAAATCGTCTCTGAGGTTCAAAAAAAGCTTCTCGTGGTTTAGCTCTTGATCGCGCAAAAACTCGATAAATTCTTTAGTTTTGGCATCCAAATCTTTACGTTTGGTCGCTTCATGATAGAAAGCAAAACCGTTTTTCTCGATTTGTACGGCCATTTCGATTACTTCATTAACAGAATAAACTGCCATTATTCCTCCTTAGGAACTGCTTTTACTGTCCTTTACCAAAGGATATCTGCTATGGTAAAAAAGTCAAGTGAAATTTCGTCATTTACTTTGGACCTCCGAGACCACCGAAAGCACTGAAAGATTTCTCCAGCATAAGTGGTTTTCTATCTAAAATATACAGCTTGCTTCTTCCCTGCAAGAATTGCCCTACCATTGCCCTTGTCATGGGCATTGAGTGGGCAATGATAGGGCAATAGAAGCAAGAAGACATGGATTGGCTATAGGTGAAACGCCTGCAACTCCGGCACGAAGTAAACCATCACTTCCGCAGGAACAGCGTTCTGCAAGACGCTGTATATCTTGACCTCTCGACTCCTCGCCTTCTCGACCTCCCCAGCTTTTGCTTGACAATTCCTTAGCTCCCCAAACTTTGCAAGAGACTATAAATAAAACACATCACTGGAGAACAACATGGAATACCCTTTTGGCGCAATTGAGCGCAAATGGCAACAGACTTGGCGTGAAAGACGCATATTCAATGCCCCGCAGAAATCGGACAAACCCAAATACTATGTACTTTCGATGTTTCCCTATCCTTCGGGAGTTCTCCATATCGGCCATGCATCCAATTACTCCATCGGCGATGCGATTACTCGTCTGAAGCTGATGGAAGGCTATAGCGTGCTGCAGCCCATGGGCTACGATTCCTTTGGGATGCCCGCCGAAAACTATGCCATTTTGCACAATTCACACCCACGCCTTACCACGGAAGAGAACATTGCCGCCATGCGCGAACAGTTTGATGGCATGGGTTTTGGCTTGGATTGGGAGCGCGAAGTGAGCACCTGCCGTCCCGAATACTACCGTTGGGGGCAATACATCTTTAAAAGAATGTACGAAAAAGGCTTGGTCTATCGCAAAAAGAGCTTTCAGAATTGGTGCGAAGATTGCCAGACCGTGCTTGCCAACGAGCAAGTGGAAGAGGGAACTTGCTGGCGCTGCCACGGTGCGGTGGAGCAAAAAGAGCTGGAGCAATGGTATTTTAAGATAACCGATTATGCGGAAGAATTGCTGGACTTTTCCAAAGTGATAGATTGGCCAGAGCGCGTGATGACCATGCAAAAGAACTGGATAAACAAATCCGAAGGCGCTAAGATAGATTTTGTGCTGGAAAATCAGGATACCAAGGTTCCTATCTTCACCACCCGTCCCGATACCATCTTTGGGGTAACTTTTATGGCTTTGCCACCGGAACATCCGCTGGTGCAACAATGGCTGGCAGAGCCGAACGCCGATGCTGCCCTGAAGGATTTCTGCCACAAAGTGATTAATGCCGATAAGATGCTGCGCAGTTCTGCTGAGACGGTGAAAGAAGGCGTATTCAGCGGTAAATATTGCATCAATCCCCTAAACGGCGATAGGGTGCAGATCTGGATTACGAACTATGTGCTGATGGATTATGGCACAGGTGCCGTGATGGCGGTTCCGGCGCACGATCAGAGGGATTTTGACTTTGCCAAAAAGTATGACATCCCCATGAAAATAGTTATTCAAAACCCCGCTAAAAGCCTGGTTTTGAGCGAGATGCAAGAAGCTTACACGGAACCCGGGATCATCGTTAATTCTGGCAAGTTTGATGGCATGGATAGCGAAGCTGCCAAAGCTGCAATAACCGCTTGGGTTGCAGAAAATAACTGGGGCGAACAGACGCTCACCTATCGTTTGCGCGATTGGGGTATTTCACGTCAACGCTATTGGGGCAACCCGATTCCGGTGATTCACTGTCCCAAGTGCGGAGTGGTGCTGGTTCCCGACAAAGACTTGCCTGTAAAATTGCCTGATAATGTGCAGGTTGGTAGAACCACCAGCAATCCTTTGCTCTCCGTTCCCGAATGGCTGAACGTTAAATGCCCGCAGTGCGGAGCAGATGCCAGGCGTGAGACCGATACCATGGATACCTTTGTGGATTCAAGCTGGTATTTTGCGCGTTATGCAGACCCCAAAAACACAGCACAGCCCTTTGACCCACAGCTTGCCAAGTATTGGCTGCCGGTGGATCAATATATCGGCGGTATCGAGCACGCCGTGATGCACCTGATGTATGCTCGCTTTGTGCATAAATTCATGCGGGATATGGGTTGGGTGGATAGCGACGAACCTTTTGCCCGCTTGCTTACCCAGGGCATGGTGACTAAAGACGGTGCCAAGATGAGCAAATCCAAAGGCAATACGGTTGACCCGCAATACATTATCGACCGCTTTGGTGCGGATACTTTGCGGGTGTTTTTGATGTTTGCTTCGCCACCCGAAAAGGATGTGGAATGGAGCGATGATGGCTTAATGGGCTCTTTTAGATTCCTGAATCGAGTATGGAGATTGATAGATACCCATCAGGAGCTTATCCGCAAGGGCTTGGAAACTACTTCTGATGGTGACCTCTCTGCTGAAATTGCCGACTTGCGCTATCATACCCACTTTGCCATTTCACGCTGGCACGATGATTGCCTGCACCGCATGCAATATAACACCGCTATTGCAGCTACGATGGAGCTATTGAACGCCATCATAGCTATCAAAGCACCGGAAAAGCTGAATGAAGCTGAACTGGCGATATATGCCTTTGCCTGTGCGGCGTTGCCCAAGATGCTGTATCCCTTTGCGCCGCATATTGCCGAAGAACTGTGGCAAGTATTGGGAGCTGCGAAGTTGTTGCACGATTGTGGCTTGCCAAAGTTTGATAAACAATATCTGTGCAGAGATAGCGTAACCTACGTGGTACAGATCAATGGCAAATTGCGTGGTAAGCTGGAAGTGCCTGCTGATATCGATCATGAAGAGCTGAAAGCACTGGCTTTAGAGGTGGAAAACGTGAAGCGTAGCCTGGAAGGGTTTAGCATAAAGAAGGTTATCGTGGTACCCGGAAAGATGGTATCCATAGCCGTGGCAAGTAGCTAAACAACTCTTGGAACAGAAGGGCGATCCACTTTCCTCTTGACTAAAATCCCGCCTTTAGTTCCTTTGCTCGAAAGCAGTGTTTGGGGGCCTATAGCTCAGTTTGGTAGAGCTACCGGCTCATAACCGGTTGGTCGGGGGTTCGATTCCCTCTGGGCCCACCATCTTTCCCCCTCACTCATTTTCTATTTTACATCCCCCAGAAACGGGGTATATTGTTTAACAGGTGAAATATATGAGAATTATATCGATAAGCTTGGCTATTCTGCTTTTGGCATTGCCGCTGAGCGCTACTAAATATGCTGGCGAAATCTTTGCCGTTAGCCCCGGAGTGCTCTCCACGGCTATGGGCGGCACAGGTCTCACCTATGCAGATACCTACTCTGCTGCGTGGTGGAATCCGGCTCTATTGGGTCTGAAACCTTCTGCGGGTGCGGAGCTGATGCGCTCACAGCACTTTGAAGGGCTGCTTAACCAGAACCAGCTTAGTATTGTGCTGCCCACAGAAAATCCCACCGCTATTATTATCAATCATTTGGCTATAGATGACGTGAAGCTAACCAAGCTGGAATATCCCGACCTCCCCATTAGTAACGATAACCGCCCCATTGTCTGGAAGACGGTTACCAACCAGGATTTCATCGTATATGGCGCTATCGCCAGGCAACTCAATCCATCGGTGTTCTATGGCTTTGCCCCCAAACTGGCATACCGCAACCTGGCTAGCAACAGCGGTTATGCCTTTGGTGCCGATCTGGGCTTGCTCTGGCAGTTCACAGCTAAGGGTAAAATAGGGCTGAACCTGCGTGATTTCTTTGCTACGCCCATAATGTGGCAAGGCAGTAAGACAGAGTATGTAAGCCCCAGCTTGGATCTTGAAGCGGGTTATGACTTTGCTCCCTTGGCGCATATCCCCCTGCATCTTGCCGTACGCAGTGAAATGTATAGTGATGACCGCAGTGGAAGCCTCGAGATGGGTGCATTAAGTGCAGACTTTCATGCTGGTATGGCAATTCAGCCCATTCCTGCCTTACGTGTATTGGCAGGCTACGATGTGGATACTGTTACAGCAGGTATTGCCGTTACCCATAGGCGTTTTGGGCTAAACTATGCCTTTCGCAATAGCTCTCCAGATGGCTTAGGCTATTCACAAAGCATCTCTGCGACCTATAAATGGTAAGGCGTAACATTGCTCTTTTGGGAGCAACAGGTTCTATAGGCACTTCCACGCTGGACGTGGTGAGGGAGCAGGGATATAAGATAAGCCTTGCATCCGCACATCAGAATTATGACAAGCTGCTTGGCATTGCCGATCAATTCAACATTCCCTGCGTCGTGCTTACTGGTATAACAGATACATCCTTACAGGCACGGATAAAGCAAGCAAACCCCTCTTTGCAGATATACTTTGGCGAAGATGAGCTTTTGCAGCTACTGAAGGGCGAAGATTATGACATTGCACTAAACGCCATAACCGGTTCGGCGGGCTTACGCTCCAGCTTTACCATTATGGAGCGTGGTAAGCAACTGGCACTGGCGAACAAGGAATCCCTGGTAATGGCAGGGCACTTATTGACCAAGCTGATTAAGGACAATCCCATTCTCCCCGTGGATAGCGAGCACAGTGCCATCTTTCAGGCAATAGGAAAGCATCCTATCGGCGAAGTTAAGCATCTGCATATCACTGCATCCGGTGGTGCGTTCAGGGACTTGCCCTTGGCAGATTTCGCCCACATAAGCCCCAAGGAAGCGTTATCTCATCCGAACTGGCATATGGGCGCAAAGGTAACTTTGGATTCCGCCACGATGTTCAATAAGGCCTTGGAAGTGATGGAGGCGCATTGGCTCTTTGGCTTGCCCTACGAACAGATATCCGCCATTATACATCATCAGTCTGTGATCCACTCTTTGGTGGAGTTCATCGATGGTTCTTTGCTGGCTCAAATGAGTACGCCGGATATGAAACTGCCTATCCTCTATGCGCTCTCTTATCCGCAGCGGGCGGCTTCTTTTTTGGTACAAACCGAGCTAAACAAGCTATCCGCACTCACCTTCCGCGAAATCGAACCGCAGCGTTACCCGCTTTATATCCTGGGATTGCAGGTGGCAAAGTGCGGAGGTATCCTTCCCACGGTGATGAATGCAGCGGTGGAGGCAGCGTCTATGCTGTTTCTAAGGGGCAGCATCGCCTACACAGATATGATAGGGATAGCCTTTAAGGCTTTGGACAATACTCCGCAAATATCCGAACCAGATTTGGATACTATTATCAGGGTGAATAAAGAAGTGTTTGAGAAGGCGAAAAGCTTCGCTGAATAAGTATTAAAAAAGGTGGATGCTAAATCCACCTTTTTCATATCCAATATTGTTGTACTGCTACTGCACCGGGATTATCAATTCTATCACAGGTTTAAGGGTGAAGGCAATGCGCAGGATGCCGTTTATATAACTAACGGTGGGCTTTTCTTTATCCAAGATCATCTGCGGGAAATATATACGGCGGTCGAAGCGTCCAGTTTCAATTTCCATGCTATAGTAGCTGAGCGGGCAGTTTGTGGAGGCAAAGCTTCTGATGCCACTGATGCGCAGGTATTCGGGCGAGATGGAGATGTTAATCTCTTCTTTTTCCATACCTGCAAGTTCGGCAACCACAATCCACTCCAAATCTGTCTGAAACACATCGCATTTGGGATGCCAAACGTCGTCGATTGCATCTTCGATAGCCAAGGGGTTGCTGGTGAGGGCAGAAACTTCGCCAATCAGTTTCAGCATTTCTCTTTGAATGCCCACGATGTCGGAAAAGATTTTATCTCGCATGGTTACTCCACTGTTGGTTATTAGTACTCGCTTCTTTCTTTGAACGAATAGATAAGTTCCTTATTGGGGGCTATTTCCAGAGTAAAGGTAACTTTGTCGTTCTTATCGGCGGTGTACTTCTGGTCAGAATCTATGATACGGGTGCTGGTTGCAAGCTGGTGAATGACATTAATTGTTTTGGCAGCATCGG
>JALNXT010000040.1 GCA_023230245.1 Candidatus Cloacimonadota bacterium | reverse complement strand
TCCAAAGAAGTCCAAAACCACTATGACATCTTTCCGAAAGCAGTCCTAAGCATCTCTACACCAGATAAAGGCTTATGCCTATTTGTCACACTGATGGCTATATGACATTTGGGGTGTCACTTTATAGTAACTGAAACAAAGCAGAATCAGGTTCAGCACAAATGATGAACCACTAAGCTGTTTCATATTTATATAACTGGTTGATATGAAACAAATTGAGAAGAGCTGGATCCCCGCCTCCGAGACTGTGTGAAAACTCAAGCTGGGTGTTTATCTGGAGTTCATGGCGCAACAAATCGCTATGCTTTGTCAACGAGCAATAATGCGCCATAGACTTCAGGTAAACGTAATTAAAACAAGGGTTTGAGGATGCTCCTTGAAGTCCAAACAGCACTTTTCACACAGCCTCCTCCTCGGGTGTGGAAAAAACGGAAGGCGTTCGCACAATAGTAGATAAGTGGAACAATAATTGCTTATTTAATTCTCTTGTAAGGGGTTGAAAATGAGAAATATTAAACTGCTATTCGCTATCGTGTTTCTCTTGGTGGCTTGTGTCCTAAGCGCGCAAGTTAGCTCGAATATTACTCTGGAAACAGAGATATTGCCCGCTCTGGGCGTTACCTTGGATATCAAGGTTGTGGGCAATCTGGCTTTTATCAGTGGCTCGGAATACGTGCTGATGTGCTTTGATGTTAGCAATCCTGCTCAGCCGCAATTGCTCAGTTATGCCTATCGTATTGATGATATGCCTATCGTTCCTAACCTTGGAGACTATGGTAAACTCTTATTGTTGGGGAACTATGCGTATTTTTATCTGATGTGGGATACTGTGGCTATTTGTGATATCAGCAATCCCAATAACATAAGTTGGCTGGATACCACCGTACAGATTCCGGATTTTAATCGCCAGATAACTGTTTCTGGAGACAATTTGTATATTGCCGGAGGTCCGCAAGATAACATCTCTATCTGGAATATTGCCAATCCTCTTAACCCCCAGCTACTTAGCACTTACGATTTTTCATACGCCGTTTTAGACGTGCAGGTGGCTGATGATTATGCATATGTGGCTCATTTGGGTAGCAATTCCATTTTATATTATATAAGCATCCTGGATGTCATCTGTCCCACTGATCCGCAGCTAATATCTACTACTGTTGGAGGTGGTGACAGGTTATTGTGTTATAACGGATACATATACGCTCACCATGAATATTCAGATTACTTTAATGTGTTGGATGTAAGCAATCCCTCGCAACCCGTTTGGGGCAATACGGTAAGCATCCCGAATATTGTCTTTAATATTGATTGGTTGGTAGAAAGCGGTGTCTTATACCTTCGCTGTGATGATGCCCAGATTGGTGGCAGGAACTTTCACCCCTTGGCGCGCTATGATCTCAGCAACCCTGCCTTACCTATGGGGCTTGCTCCTTTCACTTGTTCTTACGCTTATAACGGACACTTTGATGTGGAAAACAACCGCTTATTTATGACGGATGCAGGGCAACAGACAATTATCTATGCCCCTGCCAATGACAGTACTATGGTTAAAGTAGGAGAGATTCAGCGCTCTAGCAATTTAAACGCTGAACAGGTAAACGGCTATTTGTATCTGAATAATGGCTATATAGTTAATTGTTCACAGCCCACAGCTCAGCCACATTATTTTGGCGACAATTATACTATGACCAGTGATGGTACTTCCCTTTTTTCGGCTTCAGGCGCAACGATTTACAAATGGAATCTCACCCAGCCAGAAACACCTGTACAGATTGCAGAAGCAGGACTTTGGAATCCGGAGAATAATGGTGCCGGACCTTTAAGCATCGTGGGAGATTATCTTTATTCGAATATGTTCATTATAAACACCAATCTGGATTATAGCAGCTCTGTCTATAACGCTGCGATTGGAAATCCCAAGAAGATAATCACCTATGGCAGTTATGCTTATGCGGCATATGCTGATGGGATGCGGATATTTGAAGTCAGCGATCCCACCAATCCACAACTGGTTTATACGATGAATATGCCTAACGGTATCAGCGATATTCACATCGTTGATAGTACCTTGTTTATTGCCAATTATAGCATGGGACTTTACATCTATAGTCTTAGTAATCCGGAGTTACCTGCACTAATTGTCGTTAAACCCAATGTTATCGGGATTTACAGCATAAAAAACAGCGGACATTATCTTATTACTGCAGGTTCACAAGGAATCACGGTCATAAGCATCTATAACCTTGCTGCTCCTGAGCAGACGGGATATTATTATCAGGAAGGCGATATGTGTTGGGATATGGAAGTTGTGGGAGAGCAGCTATTTGTGTGCCAGGGTAACCATCTTGGCGTGTATAACATCACTGCTGCTGTCAGCAATCCCACCACACCGGAACTACCCCAAACCCTTGTATCTATCTCCAACTACCCCAATCCCTTTGCCAGCACCACCACTATCGAGATAAGCGGCAAGGTGGATAACAGTCCCTGCGAGATTGACATCTATAACCTGAAAGGACAAAAGGTGAAAAGCCTGCATGCTGGCGCACTATTTGGAGATACGCAAAACCTCATTTGGGATGGCAGGGATGAATTGGGTACTCCGGTTGCCGATGGGATTTATCTGTATCGTTTTACGCAGAAGGGAGCAAGCCATACCAAACGGATGCTGAAGGTAAAATAAGAGCTGGCGTTATCTTAGTCCATACCGATAATCTTACGCAACTGGATAATCTTCTGAGCAGCAAGTTCGCGGGCTTTTTCTCCGCCTGTTTTAAGAGTTTTGTGGATAGCTGCGGGGTCTTGCATCAGGTTTGTATAGCGTTCCCGCAGTGGAGAAAGGTGAGCATTCATCACTTCAAACAGCTCTTGTTTGGCGTGTCCCCAGCCCATGCCACCGGCTTGATAACGCAGCCTCAAAGCGGCTATCTGCTCGGCTGTGCCAAAGTTCTTGTAGAGGCTGAAAATGCTGCATGTATCAGGGTCTTTGGGTTCTTCGACAGTTTGGCTATTGGTAACTATGCTCATAATCAATTTGCGTAGCTGCTTCTCAGGGGCAAACATAGGGATAGTATTATTATAGCTCTTGCTCATCTTGCGCCCGTCCAAGCCAACCAAGGTGCGGCTATCGGCGTGGGCAAGGGGTTGCGGGATGTGGAAAGCTTCCGTGCCATACACGAAATTGAAGCTCTGTGCGATATCCTGCGCCATTTCCACATGCTGAAACTGGTCGTTACCCACCGGCACAAAGTCCGTATCAAACAGCAAGATATCGGCAGCCATCAGCACGGGATAGGTGAACAGCCCCATATTTACGCCATCATCAGGGTCTTTCTCGGCTTCCGCATTGCTTGCCAGCATCGCTTTGTAGGCGTGGGCACGGTTCATCAAACCCTTGGGGGTGAAAGCCAGTAGAATGGTAAGCAGTTCGAAGGTTTCGGGAACGTCGCTCTGCCTGTAGAACAGCATTGTTTCGGGGTCTAAGCCGGATGCCAACCAAGCGGCCGCTATTTCCACGGTCATTTGCCTGATCTCGTCTGGGTTTTTGCAGGAGTTTAGAGCGTGATAATCTGCGATAAAATAGCGTGCTTCGCAGCTTTCGGAAAGCTTCAGCGCGGGTGCAATGGCTCCCAAATAGTTCCCTATGTGTGGGATGCCGGTGGGCTTGATGCCGGTTAAGGCTACTTTTTTATTCATCTTAGTCCTCGTTTACTATGCTTGCGAAAAGGGTGTTGCCGATCACATCGTCGATGATAACTTCCACGATGCTGCCGTGTTTCAGGCTAACCGCGCTGATAATGACCTCGCCATCGATATCCGGAGCTTGAAACCATGCTCTGCCCCGATACTCGCCTTTTTTGCCTTCTACGGCTCCTTCCACCAATACGCTAACCTTTTTGTCCACATAAGCTTGCAGGCGTTCTTCCTGAAGCTGGTACCACATTGTCTCAATACGGTTTTGGCGGTTCTCGGCGGTTTTGGGGCTGGGTCTATCGGGATAGTCATAAGCAGGCGTGCCGTCTTCAGGCGAGTAGGCAAAGGTGCCGATATGCAGGAAGGGAACGCACTCGATAAACTTCTTCAAAGCGGTTTCATCACGGGTAGTTTCACCAGGGAAACCTGTTATCAAGGTAGTACGAAGCACCGCTTGCGGAAGTTCTTGCATGATGGTATCGAACAAATCAATCAGTTCTTCCCTCCCTTTCTGGCGGTTCATGGCTTTCAGGAGATGCGTCTCGCTATGCTGGATAGGTATCTCGAAGTATGGCAGCAGCTTGGGGTATTGTTTGAACAGCGGTATCCACTCTGGCAGGAAGTGATCCGGGTGCAGATACATCAGGCGAATCCAGCTAAAGCCTTCGATAGCATGAAGCTGGGCGATAAGCTCTGGAAGTGCTTGCCTGTCATAGATATCCATACCATACAAGCAGCTATCCTGAGCGATCACGATCAGTTCTTGGGGGTATAGAACCTTGGGGGCAGGATCAATCACCGGACGCTGTGCCAAGAGCTTAGCTTCTGCTACCAGCTCTTCTATGGGAATGCTGGTCAAATTGCCACGGATGGAGGGAATCTTGCAGTAAGAACAGTAGTTCTCGCAGCCATCGCTGATACGTAGATAGGCATGAAAGCCTTGCTCGAGAGGCACTCTTTGTTGAGTGTTGGCACTGTTCAAGATGGCGGCAAGGGCAGAAAAGTCTTTCAGAGCGATCCAGTGATCCACTTCCGGGTAGGTTTCTTTAAAGTTATCGGCATGGCGGTTCATCACGCATCCGCTCACAATTACCATGCCCACTTGCTTTGTCTGCTTCAGTTCTATGGCGGTATCTATCACGTCTTCCAGTTCGTCCAATGCACTCTTTAAGAAGGCGCAGCTATTGATGAAGACAATATCCGCGCCGATTACATCGTTCGTTAGCTGATAGCCTGCTGCGCCAAGAATGGCGGCAAAGCTTTCGCTATCCACCAGATTCTTGGCACAACCAAGGCTTTCCAGATAGAAGGTCTTCATTATCTAAGCAGGTGAATAAATAGTCCGCTGCGCAGTTTCGGCTCGAACCAGGTGGATTTGGGAGGCATGATCTCACCGGCATCGGCGATACTGATAAGCTCGTCCATCGAAGTGGCGAACATCGCGAAAGCAACGGCTTCACGTCCGCTATCCACACGTTTAGCAAGCTCACCCAAACCGCGGATACCACCGATAAAATCTATCCTGGTATCTACGCGAGGGTCTTTTATATCCAAAATAGGAGATAGCAGGTTGTTTTGCAGGATGCTTACATCCAGGTTGCCCACCACATCTGCCTCATTCCAGCTACCGGCTTTGGGGCTGATGTAGTACCAGGCACCGTCCAGATACATGCTCACCTGATGCAGCTTGGAGGGAGCGAAGTCTTTTCCTGAAGGAATAGGATGAATATCCCATTTGGCTGCTACTTTGGCAAGAAACTCTTCTTTGGTATTGCCATTCAGATCTTTCACCGCACGGTTGTAATCGAATATCTTGAGCTGATTATCGGGGAAGATAACGGTCATAAAGAAGTTAAACTCTTCCTCGCCAGTATAATTAGGATATTGCTCACGGCGCAAAAGCCCTACTTTGGCAGCGCTGGCGGTGCGGTGATGTCCATCTGCCACATACAGATAAGGGAGCTTAACAAACTCAGCCTGAATAGTGGCAATATCCGCAGGATTATCCATCGTCCAGAGGCTATGTCCGATGCCATCATCACTGATGAAATCATACTCCGGAGCTTTGGCAGCCATTACTTTGGCGACTGTGTTGTCGATTGTGTCCTGATGCCTGTAAGTGAAAAACACGGGGGATGGATGTGCATCGCAAGCATCCACGTGGCGGATACGGTCTGCTTCCTTCTCAGCACGGGTAAACTCGTGCTTTTTGATGATGCCATCCATGTATTCATCCACAGAAGCCAAGCCGACCAAGCCGATCTGTGCTCTGCCGTCCATGGTTTGGCGGTAGATGTAAAACATCGGCTTGCTATCCTGGGTCATCTGCCCATTTAGCATGTAGTTATACAGGTTTTCTTTGGCTTTGGCATACACTGCGGGGTCGTATAAACTGGTTCCCTTGGGAAGGTCTATTTCGGGCTTTTCCACGTGCAGGTAACTAAGCGGATTCTTTGCCACTTCGATACGTGCTTCCTCAGAATCCATCACATCATAGGGTAATGACGCAATATCTCTTGCTTTTTCCGGTACGGGGCGAACGGCTTTGAAGGGTTTGAATGTTGACATGGGGGTCTCCTATTTTTTATTCTTTCTTGTAAAACTGATCATTATCTCCCACAAATGGACACGAATAAAAGATCACTAATGTTCACGAATCATACTGCATTGCAGAAGTTATGGTTATGGTAGAGCAAAAATGCATATAAGGTAATTTTGTTGTGAAAGCTGGTAATGTACCAGAATCCATTCGTGTCAATTCGTGGGTTATCAAAAAACATCGTTTACCTACACGAAATACTTAGTAAGTGCTTTCACCAAATACTCATGATCAATCGTCCCACCTGTTTCTTTTAGCGAATGCATCGCCCAAATGGGATTGCCGATATCGACTGTTTCCATGCCTAATTCTGCTGCCACAATTGGTCCAATGGTGCTGCCACAAGGCATATCGCTGCGCACCAGGAATTTCTGGCAAGGGACTTTGGCTGCATCGCACAATTCCATGAAACGGGTGCTGCTTTGGGTGGTGGAGGCATAGCGGTGGTTGGCATTAAGCTTAATTGCGGGACCTTGGTTCATGTAACAAGTGTAATCCGGATCGTATTTTTCCGCGTAAGAAGGGTGGAAGGCATGTGCCATATCTGCGCTAATCAGGAAGCTGTTACGCAGGGTAAGATAATAATCTTCGCGGGATGCGCTTTGGCTTAGGCTAAGACGTTCCAATATTTCGCCAAGTAAGGAAGAAGCTGCACCCTGAGGGGTTTGGCTGCCTATCTCTTCGTGGTCATAAAACACACCCATAACCGTGTGTTTAGGCTTTTCAACCTGGATTAGAGCACTTAAGATAGCGTGCGTCATAGCGAGATTATCCAAGCCCTGAGCGCAGATCATTTCGCCTTCTAAGCCAATTAACGTGGCAGGTGCAGCATCATAGAGATACAGCTCTGTTTCGCAAATATGCTCTGCTTTCACTTTTAGCTTTTTGGCAATCAGCTCTAGTAAGGGATTGCCACTGCTTGCCTTAACGCTTAGTATTGCCTGTAGATGCGTCTGTTTGTTGTATTCAAAACCTTTGTTTATCTCGCGATTCAGGTGAATGGCGGCATTGGGAATGATGGCAACGGGGCTTTTCAGGTCTATAAACTTGGTTTCATAAGCCTTACCACTCTTCAGTAGCACTTTTCCCGCAATGGACAAAGGACGGTCTATCCACGTGCTGACGATAGGTCCGCCATAAACCTCCACCCCACAACGCACTATCCCTTTATCGGTTTTGACGCTTTGGGTTTTTAGTTTAAGGGAAGGACAGTCAATATGGCTGGCAGCAAGCTTAACACCGCTTTTGGCAAGTGCATCGCTACCGATGATAAAAGCCAATACAGCGGTATCTTGGCGGCAAATAAAGTATCTGCCACCCTTTTTTAGCTTAAACGGCTTATCTTCGGAAATAGCAGCAAAACCAGCAGCCACCAAACGGCTCTGTATCTCCAGACTGGCATGAAAGCGGCTGTTGCTGCCATCCAGAAAGCTTAGGAAGTCTTTAATCATTTTATCCATAGCGTAAACTCCACGTAAATTAATCTGATGCTATGATTTTAAGGATTGAAAATATGTCAAGGTTAGAGGGATCACTGCATATTTTGTGCATGTTTCTCCCTTGCTTATCCGAAACCGCTTAGATAGCGTACTGAAGCGGTGTTGAACGGGTGTTATCCCGATCAGATCCCGATCAGATCCCGATGAACTCCCCTTCGGATAAGCAAGGAAGAGGCTTCTGGGTGTTAGGAATCCAGCTTGCTATCTTCTTGCTCAGCAGGATGTAGCTTATCAGCTCATAAATCGGCAAATTGCGATGTAGTAACGCTATTGCAGCAGCAGCATCTTCGCGGTTTTGGTTTCTCCGCCAGCTTCCAGGCGGTAATAGTACACTCCGCTGGAAACTTTATTATCGCTGTTATCCCGCCCATTCCAAATTGTCTCATATTGCCCGCGGGATTTCGTTTCATCTACAAGCGTTTTAACGAGTTGCCCCTTTAGGTTATAGATAGTTATTTTAGTAGGCGCGCTTACTTTGATGCCATAGCTAATTGTGGTGTTGTGGAAAAAGGGATTGGGTCGGTTTAATAGCTGCAGCCCGCTTGCAGGAATCAGCTCTTCATCTACAGCAGAAGTGGGGGATTGTAGCAATAGCTGAATCGCCGCAGCCCCTACTATTCCGCGTCCCAGAGCATCTGTCCAGGTACGGTTTGGTTCGGAAAGCCAACTGTGTCCGCAAGGGGCATTATTGTCAAAGAGGATGTTCTGATAATCGTAAAGATCCAGAATAACGGCAATTTGTCCAGAGATGAGGGTGGTATCGCTAAAGGTGGTAATATAATCAGGATCGTATTCAAAATTATAGATATA
>JALNXT010000039.1 GCA_023230245.1 Candidatus Cloacimonadota bacterium | reverse complement strand
TTTTCTTTGAGTTTTTTCTTTGGGTATTTCTTTGGATTTCTTCTGGGAACACCGGTTTTAACCGGTCGGAGCACCGGATTTATCCGGTTATTTGAATACCAGATAAATCTGGCAAGACCGACCGGATGAATCCGGTGTTCCAATGATGTTGTTCCAAAGCTGTGTACCAATGATGTTGCTGCCAAAGCTTGTTTTCCAATCCATTGTTTTATTGTTCCTGCCAAAGATCGGGATTCAGCCAAGTCTCTTTCCATTCACGCGCATCTTTCACCAAACCTGCTTTCACGGGATTATTTCTGATATATTCAATCACATTCACTAATTCTTGCTGATTGCGCACCCAATGGTCGAAATACTCTCGATACCAAAGCGATCGCTCGCGTTTCAGTTCCATATTTATTAAGCGTGCGGTAGAACCCTTGAAGCTCTTAATAATAGTAGATAAACTCACTTGTTCACCTTCCCGCACCAAAGGTTTAAGTAATATATGCAGATGATTGGGCATTATTGTAAAGGCATATAAATAGAAAAACTCATCCTGCATAGCCAATAGTTTTGTCTTTAGGATATTGGCACAGGGATTACGGGATACATCTATCTCTCCCGTGCATTTATGATAAAGCTCATCTTCGTAAGCGAAGCTCTTCTTCTTGATGATTTCCTTTGTCTGTGCATGTTCTTCAGAATCTGCATAATTAATTTGGAGCGTTTCGCGGTAGCGGTTCAAAGCCAATAGGTACTGTTGAGGTATGTTAAAATCTAACCTCAAAGTTATAAAGAATGTAGCATCACGAGGCTGATAGTGCGGAAGCTTACGCTTGTAGTACAAGGTGTAATGCATAACACGAACCTATATTATTTATTTTGAGCATCGGGTAATCTCTCGGAACACCGGGTAATATCTTGGAACACCGGTTTCAACCGGTCGGAGCACCGGATTTATCCGGTTATTTGAATACCAGATAAATCTGGCAAGACAAACCGGATGAATCCGGTGTTCCAAAGCTTGTTTACATTATCCATAATGGCAGCCAAGGCATTCTTGCAGCACATCACCAGTCCTGCTGCGGTGAGCTTTGCGAATTTGGCTCATCTGTCCACCATTCCACACATCCAGCAGGGAATCGGTGCAGATATCGCCGATAAACTGCTGGTTTTCGGGATAGATACTGCAACCTTTGGCAGGGCACAGGGGGATTTTGCCGTCGGGACGTAGCTGCAAATCTCTGAATGGTACAGAGCAAACAGGGATCACGTTCTGAGCAATGGAGCGCTGCATAAACACATCTTCCTTATAATCGCTTTCGGGATGTTGCAACAGCCATTGAGGATGCACGCAATCGCAATACTTCAATAGTTTACGGCTCTCTTCTCTTTCCAGGTGCATGGTGGAAGGGCGCAGCATCAAACGCACTTTTATAATTGCCTTGCTCTTCAGTTTATCCCGCTGGAAGCGTAAGTTAGCAAGATTAGTCATCAGGAGTTTATAGCTGGCATTGCCTCTGGAACGTTCATAAACTTCCGCGCCACCTGCATCTACAGATATCTCTATAAAGTCTAAACCACTCTTGATTAGCTGTTCGGCCATATCTGGTTCTTTCCATTGCCCGTTAGTTACGATGGAGAGAAACTTGGTTCTCTGCGCCAATTCCTTGGTAATGGATGCAAACTTAGGGTGCAATGTCGGCTCACCGCCACCGATTCGAACTCTATTTATCTTGCTTTGCTCCAGTTGCTTAAGCAGGCATTCTACTACTTTATCGGGCATCATAGTGCGGGGATGGGGGAAAAGCGGGTTATTACAATAAACGCACTCCAAATCGCAAGCATCGGTGATATCAACTGACAAAAGGGGTGGTTTCTTGGCATCGGGCAACAGGAAAGGATACTTTAGTATCAGTAGTTCCCGAAGCGGTACTCCTCGCGCCAAGATGCGGGTATTGAGGTAAAGATAGTAATTCATGTGCGACACCATCCAGGGGATATGCTGCATCTTGCCGATCAAAGGCTTCAGTTTCATTATTCCTCCATCCTAAACTGCTGGTGTAACAGTTTATAATTAGCTTATTTAACTATCACAAAGCGGTATGGCTTGTCCAGGCTCCCAGATATCTTCAGATAATAAATCCCGCTTGCCAGTCCCGTTGTGGGGTTAAAGGCGATGCGATTGACACCTGTAACGAGATTTGGAAGGCTAATATCCTGCACCTTCTGTCCCTTCAGGTTATACACTTCCAGAGTGCTGCCGTGGCTTGTTTTATCGCTCATAATCTCTATCTCTGAGCTGTTTACCATGGGATTGGGATAGCAGGAGGTGATGCGTATTGGGCTGGGCACGGCGATTAAATCACTATTACTAACGCCGGAAACTTTTATGGTTACGGTGCGCGACACACTGGGCAGCAGATTCACTCTTACATAGCAAACGTTGAAGATACCACTGCGATCAATTTGTTCCAATTCACCGCCCGTTACCGTGTAGCTTGAGTTCCCCAAGGGCATATTGAATTTAATTAAGCTATTCTCAAAGCCCATGGATTGGTTATTAACAATCACGGCGCTAACGGTATCTGCCACAGCATAATTGGAAGGTGAATAGCTTACTGAGATATTGCTTCCATTGGCACCGGCGTAGATAGTGTTAAGCGGGGTTAATTGGTCATTATTAACCTTAATTACCCGATACGCTCTGCCGCCATTACAAGTGCATTTGGTACCAAGATCATAGGGAGAACTATAGATCGAGCCACTATTGCTGTGGATATGCCCCCAAAGCGCCATATCTATCCCCAAAGCACCAAGGTTTAGCTGAGTTTGAAAGTCGTAGTGGTGAAACAGCACTTTAGTGTATCCCGGAAACGCATTCACGGTATTATTAAGCCAGGCTAACTGCTGGCTGGTAAAGCTATCGCTGCCATAGATATTGCTGCGCCAGTTTTCATAGTTATTATATGCTTCCAAGCCGATAAATGCAGTGTTTCCATAGGTAAAATAGTAATCTTGCGTATGATAAGGCCAGGAAGTACTGGCGTTATCCAGCCATTTCCAGCCAAAGTATCTCCACCAATTACGCCGGGAACTACCTGCGGGAGGGGGAGTGGAATTCCAGCCGCCAATATCGTGATTACCTGCCACAACATAAACGGGCACTTCCATTTCGGATAATTCACGCTGCACCCATCCATACCAGTATTGATCGCTAAAGTTTTCCAATTCACCTTCATCCACCAAATCTCCGGTGATCAAAACAAACTCCGGACGGATAAGATTGATATCTTCCATCACTGCCCGGTAATCTACCACTGCGGTTGAATCTGTATCAAAACCTGCATCGGGATACCTGATTATGGTGGGCATATGCAGATCGGTTATTTGCACAAAATAATAGCTGCTCTTGCGGGAAGGGAGCACCTGCACGGCGTTCTGGCTGATATCATGAATCCCGCCATTGGCATTAATCTCCAGATCATAAAGCTCAAACACCGGCACTTGAGGAACGGTTGCTTGCAATTCCCAGCGGTCGGGCGTTGTTTGCCAATTACTGCTGGTTACAGGCATACTGATTCTTTTACTGCCATGCAGCAGCCAGGCGTTAAAGCCCGTGGTGGTGGACGGTGCCACGCAAGTGATCGCCAGCGTCTCTCCAGGAATCTGGATGGCAGGGATATTGAGAATAGGTCTTTGAATCACCGTTAAAGTATCGCCGATAGTGTTGTAATTGGAGTTTACGGTTACGCTGCCATTTATCAAGCTCTGGATATCATCTGCACCGAAAGACACAGAGCTAAGGTTTAGCACCGAGACGCCTGTGTTATTTGCCATGAAATTCAGCTTGATCAATACACCTTGCCCGCTAAGGGTGGAGTTACCGCTATAGCTGATGCCCAGAGAACCGGTATTTTGGCTCACATTCACGGTTCCTGTTTGGGATAAAGTTCCGCTATTATCCACAGATTGATAGGACAGCACATTGGGATTATAGTTCAGGGTTAGCTGATAACTTTGATAGTTATCGGTGGCATCGATACCAATGGCATTTAAAGGCACCATAAGGGGGCTGTGCAAGCCAACCGTTACATCGGGCAGGGTGAGAGTAAGGTTTGAACTTCCGCTTTGCATATCGGCAAGGGAGCGCGGATTTAGCCCATAGAGTGAATATGTGTAATCCACTATACCCGTGATCTCAGCAAAAGACACTCCGACCGCGATATTTTGCCAGGTGTGCCCCGGAGTAAAGAATTGGTTATCTATCTGGCAAGACCCGCTGCCATCGGTTACACTAAACTCTTGGTAGGCGCTGGGAGCAGAAACCACACTTGCATTCTGGATTTTCACCAGCACACTTTCCCACTGTTCTGCCTGGCTGGAATTACTTAAAGTGGCGGTAGTTATCAGCGCAGCTTCCGGCACGGCATTGTTTTGGCTGATAAGCTGATATGCCGACACCGAGGTTATCTCGGTAAAGTTGTAATATTCTGTTACCGTGCCCGTTACTTTCACCAGATCACCCTCGGTTGGCTGATGCTGTTGGTTATATATAAACAAACCGCTCCAAGCTCCACCCTCTGGGTCACTGATAAAGAAGCCATAATTGTTTGCCCCAGTACCAGAGTAAAAGCGTCCACCAACCACGATACCTTGCACAGTAACGATCTGGGTGGCATAGGGCGAAAGACCATCGCCAATGGGGTTATATTGGATGTCATAACAGCTAAGCACGCTTTGAGCGTACAAACCAAGAGTAGTACACAGGACAAGCAGGGTGATAAACAGCAGCTTCTTCATAATCTAACTTCTTTCATAAAATTTCTGTGCATTTCCCTTGCTTATCCGAAACTGAGCCGATCGGGATCTGATCGGGATCTGATCGGGATGCAACCCGATCAAAGCCCCTTCAATCCAGTATCGACAAGGGTTCGGATAAACAGGGAAGGCGTAAGTGTCATTTATGATTACATTTGCGCCAGAATGGCTTTTACGGTATTTGCCGGGATGGCAAAGCCAATCCCCACATTACCGCCGTTTTCGGAAAAGATAAAGGTATTGATGCCAATTACTTCGCCGTTTATGTTTGCCAGAGGACCACCGCTGTTGCCGGGATTAACCGCTGCATCAGTTTGGATCATGTTTTTATAAACGTGTTTATCGGCGCGAGGCGCGAAAGAACGGTTTAAGGCAGAGATAACCCCCACCGAAACACTGGGCTTGGAATCGTTCATCAGGAAGCCATAGGGATTACCCAAGGCAATTGACCACTCGCCAATAATAAGATCGCTGGAATTTCCCAACTTGGCATAGGGCAGCTTGTTTCCGCTAATCTTAATTTTGGCAATGTCGTGAACTTGGTCTATACCAATGATCCCAGCATCAAACTCGCGTTTATCTGGCAATACCACTTTAATTTTAGAAGCGCCACTTACCACATGGGCATTGGTGACAATATATCCCTCTGGATCGTAGATTACGCCGCTGCCGATGGATTGTACCTGTCTTTGCATAGGGGTGGTGCCAAAGAAATCGAAGAAACCAAAGCCAAAGGGATTGCCCACCCGCACGATTTCTGTTTTCATCACGTTCACGCTCACCACGGCTGGTTCCACCATGCTGGCTGCACGGGTAATAGAGTTTTCGCGGGATATCATATCAGCTTTTTTGCCTGGCATTTTGCTCTCGGTGAACATGTCTTTTATGTTGGCAGGGCGGTCACTAAAATGATTAATCAGGGCAATAGATATGCCGGCATTAAGCAGGATAATGAGGATTAGTCCAAAGCATCCGATTTTCAAGATATCTCCTCTTTATATGAACTTCTTGATGGCAAATTCGATAGTGGATACGCTGACGGTGGTTTCGAAACAGGGACCGTTGGGGCGTTCATTTAGCACGGCATATACAGGGAAACGCCAGCTATCCCGCACTCCATCGGTAAGATCACGATGGCAGGCAACCGCGATAATCACATCAGGGCGATTATCCTTGATCAGCTTGCGAGCTAATGAGCCACCAGTTGCCACCGCAGCATTCACCTGATATTTGTCCACGACACCTTTCACCTTGGCAATATCGCATTTCCCACATTCCGCACATTCGATAACATCGCTGGTGATGCGAATCTTGCATTCGGAATTTTGCAGGCAGTGAGGGAGCAGCAGCAGGATATTCTTGCTGTGGATGCCCATAAAATTGCTGAGGATAATCTCGTTGTTAAAGTTCAGAAAAGATTCCTGTAAGGTGCTTTTCTTCACCATGAAGACTTTCCCCAGCCACTTGGCAAGGTAGAAATAGATGTTGAACAGCATCCAGGTGGTATATAGCCTCAAACTATGTGGTTTGATCTTTTGATGAGTGCTCATCAAAATCAAAATCCAGGTGCTTACCAATACCGTTAGGACAATAAACATAAAAGTAAACAATACTGTCTGCATGGCCGATAGCCCCAGATGATGGTAGTTACTTAAAGCCAGGGAAAAGAAAACTATGCTGAGTATAATCAGCGATAGGCTTACTAACATGGGGAATTTAATCACGGCAAGATAATGTTCTTTCATTTTTGTCACATCCAAAGTTCTTCACCGGTATTTAGACGGGCACCGTTGGCAAATGCCGCAGCATCCATGATCTTCTTACCTTCGGCCTGCACTTGGCGGATTAAGAGTTGTTTATCCATGCAGTTAACGGTAAAACCGGTGTTTTTAATGATTTTGGCAATATTGCCGCAAAGCCCTTCTGGTAATTCGTCAATTGGCTCTGCCTGAAGGATTTTGAGCTTGGCTTTACGGAAATAGCACCAAGCTCCGGGATGGTAAGAAAAAGCTCTGATTTTGTTATTTACGGTTTCGGCGGGTAAATGCCAGGAAATGTTACACAAGGAACAATCAAACTTCGGGCATAAACTGGCTTGGTTATGCACTTGCGCCGTCTCTGATGCCTTGATGGTATCTAAAGATTGTAACAGTTTTAACAGCATGGATGCTGCCTGCTCTGCCAATCTATCATGCAAGCTGCTATAATTCTCGTTCTGCTGGATCTCCAAGCTTTGCTGGGCGATGATGGGTCCCGCATCCAAGGCGGCAATGAGGCGATAGATAGTGGTTCCTGTAATCGTTTCACCATTTAGAATTGCACTTTGAATGGGGCTGGCACCACGATACTTGGGCAACAGGGAGGGGTGGAGATTGATGGATTTATAGCGTGCCAGGTTGCGCAATTCCTTGCCGATATAACCTCCGTACGAGGCAGTTATCAGGATATCTGGCATGGAAGAGGCGATCAGGCTGTAGCTGAAATCGTCGTTGATGTTATCTGGATTAAACAAAGTAAGCCCGTGTGCAATAGCGTATGCAGCTATGGGGGTGGGAACGCTTTTCAGGTTTCTCCCGGCAGGTTTATCGGGCTGGCTAATCACCACCTGAGGAGCCAAACCATTTTTGCACATTAAATCCAGGGCTGGCAAACCATAGGCGGATGAGCCAATAAACACGCTTTTAATCATCTGGGAAACCCTCCATTATATTAATTCCGTCCACTGCTGTTGCAGCTATTTCATTCAGCCTGCGCTTAAGCCTAAGCTTGGCAAGAGTACCCACTCTATCCGTGAAGACAAAGCCTTCCAAATGGTCGTATTCATGCTGAATAACCACTGCTTTAAAGCCTTCTGCTGTTTCCTGAATCCTGTTCCCTTGTGGGTCTGTGTATGAATAGCTAATCTTTACTGCGCGGTGGACATTGGCAAAGATACCGGGAAGGCTGATGCAACCTTCCTCATTATCCGCCTCACCTTCGCGGCTTTCTATTACAGGGTTTATCATCACAATGGGATTAGGCTCTATATCTTCACGCGCCCAATCGGGATCTATTACAAACACCCGAAAATGCGAGCCCACCTGATTTGCAGCAAGTCCCACTCCATCGCGCTCATACATCGTGAAAGAAAGATCGCTAATAAACTCATGTAAAGCGGGATCGTTTACATCACATTCGCTAAGCTTGGTTCGTAAGATGTTATCGCCATAGAGACGGACGGGTAATAGTCTGGGTTTCATTTTGCAGTAGCAGTATCCACAATGTTTAGAATCGTAACGATGGCGCTTTTCTGAAATTCCACCCGAACCTTGTTGGTTTCGTCTATTTCCACAACCACGATGCCTTTATCGGGCTTTAAAGATACTACTCTACCGTAAATACCGGAAGAAGTGAGCACTTTATCGTTCACTTGCAGGGATTCCAACATCTTTTGCAACTCTTTGGCACGCTTTTGCTGAGGTCGGATCATCAGAAAGTATAGAATTGCGAACATGGCAACCATGAAAATCATGGTACTTCCACCAAAACCACCTTGAGCGGCAGGTGCGGCAGCGGTAGCTTGTAATAGTATATATGGCATTTTTTCTCCTATAATCCAAAGAACTTTGGATAGATTCTAATTATAATCTGGATTAGCACATTGGCAAATAACCCAGCCAATATATCGTCAACCACCACGCCCCAACCCTTGGGCAAGTTTTGGGAACGCGAGATGGGAAAAGGTTTGGCTATATCGAACACTCTGAAAAAGAGAAAGGCATACACCCCAATAAGATAAGTCTTGGGCAAAAACATCACCGCCACAAAAAAACCGCACACTTCGTCTATCACTATAGAGCCAGCATCATGACCCAAAGTAAGCTCGGCTTTTGTAGATATATA